>JAEWGQ010000410.1 GCA_023388235.1 Actinomycetes bacterium
GGCCCCGAGGGCGAGCGCGCCGGCGGCGAGCGCGCAGCCCGCCACGCGCCCGGCGCGCCCGCCCCGCGGTCGGCCGCTCACAGCGCGACGTCGCCGGCCAGGTGCACCCGGATGCCCATCCGGTCGAACATCGCGGCCTTCGCGAGCAGCGCGCGGTCGGCGGTGGCGGCGTCCGGTGCGTACACGAGCTGCGCGTGGTTGGCCTTGTGCCGGGCCATGAACTGGTCGCGGGTGACGCCGTGCAGGACGACGTGCGCGATGGGCCACTCGGGGTTGGTGGCCTCCTTGCGGCGGCGGGTCTCCTCGGCCGGCAGCTCCACGACGCTGGCGCGCAGCAGGTCCGCCTGCAGCACGCCGTCCGCGATGAACACCCGTGACAGCACGACCTCGCCGGGCCGGCTGACGCCGTTGACGGTGGACCCGCCGGCGGGGAAGAACACCGGGTCCTGGCGCCAGCCCTCCGCGTGGTCCCAGCCGCCGAGGTGCGAGGCGGGCACGGAGCCCGAGATCTCGTACACCCACACGAACTGCCCGTCGTGCTCGGCGCCCCACCGCACGTCGTGCAGCGTGTTGTCCGGCAGCAGCCCCATCGCGCGCCAGACGCGGTCGGTGACGAGGGTGTCGACGGCGACGCCCTCGTCGGCCTCGTTGAAGTGCGGCAGCGGCCGCCCGGCGTAGAGCTCGCGGGCGCCGTCGCGGGAGCGCACCGGCGGGCGCTCGGTGCTGTTGAGCATGCCCTCGGCGAGGTCGGACGCGGGCACGAGGTCCTTGAGCCCCTGCTGGTACTGGATGCCGACGGCGTCGAGCCCGAAGTCGTCGGCGATGCGCAGCGCGGCGATGTACATCTTCATCTGCCAGCGGACCTGCGCGGCGGTCAGCTCGGTCGCCTCGTCGGTGCCGAACCGGAACGTCATGCCGCGCTCGACCAGCCACGCGGACGCGGCGTCCGCCTCGTCGTCGCCGGTGCGCAGCATCTCGGCGTAGAGCGCCGACTGGGACAGCCGCTCCTTGTAGATGCCCGTGGGGTTGAGCAGCTCGTCGTCGACGATGGCGTTGTACATGCCCATGCAGCCCTCGTCGAACACGCCGATGATCGCCTTGTCCGCGAGCAGCTGGTCGCCGAGCGCGCGGCCGAGGTCGCGCTCCGGGCCCGGCGGCAGCTCGGGCAGCGGCCGCACGTGCGAGGCGTCGTGCGTGATCCGGCCGGTGCGGGTCCACTCCTGCAGGCCGGCGCGGAACCAGTCGTCGGTGAAGTCGACCGACCAGAGGGTGGAGTACGGGGTGCCCATCTTCGTCAGCCCGGCGTTGAGGCCGAGCAGGCCGACCAGCCCGGGCCAGTCCCCCACGAAGTTCGCCACCGTGAGGACCGGGCCCCGGTGGGTGCGCAGCCCGGCGAGCACGTGGTGCGAGTACTGCCAGACGGCCTCCGCGACGACCAGCGGCGCGTCCACCGGGATGTCCCGGAACACCTCGAGGCCCATGCGCTGGCTGGAGATGAACCCGTGGCCGGTCGCCGGGTCGACGGGGTTCGCGCGCACGACCTCCCAGCCCAGGTCGGCGAACGCCGCGGTGATCTGCGCCTCCATCGCCTGCTGCGTGGGCCAGCCGGCGACGTTCGCCGACTCGCGCAGGTCGCCGGAGGCGATGAGGTAGGCGGTCCGCGGCGCGGCCTGCGGGCGGGTCGCCGGGGCGGGGACGGTGTAGGCGGTCATCGCTTCTCCTGGTGGTGCGGGTCGGGGTGCAGGGCGCGGCTCTCGCCGGCCGTGAGGGTCAGGGGCCCGGAGACCGGCCGGCCCCGGAGCAGGACGCGGTCGGCGTCCAGCCGGCCGCCGTCGACGTGCAGCGTGAGGCGGTCGCCGTCGACCTCGACCCGCCCCCAGCCGGTGCCGGTGGTGAACAGGGCGCGCAGCGGCCCGGGCGTGGCGGGGTCGAAGCCGAGGGTCCGCGCCGGCCCGTCCCACTGCGCGCCGGTGGCCGCCAGGAGCAGCCCCCAGGACGCGAGCGAGCGGGCGTAGTGGTTGCCGCACTCGATCTCGTTCCAGGGGTTGCGCGCCGTGCCGTCGTACCGCGCGCGGACGGCGCGCTCGACGGCCAGCGCCTCGCCGGGCATGCCGAGGTAGAGCAGCGTGGTCGCGACCTGGTGCTCGACGCCGGTCCAGACCTCGTCGGAGTACACGAACGGGATCGCCGGCCGGCCGCCCGCGGGCCACGAGGCGAGCAGCAGCCCGCCCTCGTCACCCAGGGCGTAGACCCGCTGGGTGCTCTCGTGCGCCGTCAGGTCGGTGCGCAGGTTGTGCCGGACCACCGCCCCGAGCGCGCTGCGCAGCCGCTCGACGGGCAGCAGCGGGCCGAGGCCGCCGAGGAACGCGTGGAACTGCCCGAGCAGCTGGTCGGACAGCACCCCGTCGCCGTACTGGTACCGGTGGGCGTCCGGGTCGTCGAGGACCTGCCGGTAGTACGTGCCGTTCCACAGCAGGTCGTCCATGCCGCGCGCCACCGCGTCGGCCCGGCCGTCCCAGCCGGCGGCGCGCTCGTCCTCGCCCAGGTGGCGGGCCATCCGGGCGCCGGCGCGCAGGGCGGCCAGGTACATCGAGTTCGCCAGCGGCTCGGTGCCGTGGAACTCGATGTCGTACGTGTTGTGCAGCTCGCCGTCGAGCAGGCCGTCGCCGTCGGTGTCCCAGGTGCGTGCCGCGTGCTCCAGCGTCCGCACCGCGGCGGGCCACAGCTCGCGCAGGAACGCGTCGTCCCCGCTGAACCGCCACTCGCGGTGCAGGCGCAGGAACGTCCCGAGCTGGCCGTCGACGGCGGGGCCCATGAACCACCGCGGCCCGCCGAACACCCGGTTCGTGCGGAACGACTGCGCACCGTCGTCGTCGGTCTCGAGCAGGTACTCCACCCGCCGCGCGCTGCGTTCCAGCGACGGGAACAGCCAGGCCACGGTCTGGGCGTACGACCAGACGTGCGTGCAGGTGCCCTCGCAGGACCCGGCGTGGTCGAAGGACCCCTCCCACGCCGCGAGCACCGGGCCGGGCCCGAGCTCCGGGGCGGGGTCGTCCACGACGAGCACGGTGGTGGACCGCACGGTGGCGACGTTCGCGCCGACGGCGTCGGCCAGCACGGGGTCGAGGCTGCCGTCGTAGAGCGCGTGCGCGAACGCCTCGGTGGCGCGCTCGAGCTCCGGCAGCCGGCGGTGCAGGTCGGTGGCGGCGGACCAGGCGTCGGGCCACCGGGCCGCGTAGTGGTTGCGGACGACGTCGTCGAGGTGCGGGTCGTCCCGGACGATGTGCCCGCCCCAGCCGCGCCGCCGGTTCGGGAAGCACCAGGACAGCACGAACGTGAGCTCGCGCGCGGCGCCGGGCTCGAGCCGGGCCACGACCCCGAGCGACCCGGTCCGCAGCCGCGGCAGGGTGTCCAGGAGCTCCTCCTCGGTCAGCTCCCCGCGGCCGCGGGCGGACTCCGCGAACAGCCCGCGCGGCCGGTCCTCCAGCGTGACCCGCGGCTCGGGGTCCAGCAGCCCGTCGGCGGTCAGGTCGTCCCAGAACAGCCGCGGGCCGTCGGGCCAGAACCCGGTGACCCACTGCGGCTTCGCGGTGGTCGCGGTCTCCGTGGTGGTCAGCGCGAGGGTGCCGTACCCCGGGTCGTCCTCGGGCAGGCGGATGCCGAGGTCGAGGCCGCGGACCCCGTCCTCGTCGCGCCAGCGCACGGTCTGCTGCGCGCGCATGCCGTACGGGCCGTCGCCGCGCCCGGCGGTGTGCGTGACGCTGCCGACCAGCGTGACGTCCACGGGCACGGGGCCGGGGTTGCGCACCGTGTACCGGAGCACCGCGACGGGCATGCCGGAGTCGTCCGCGTCGAGCGGCACCAGCGGGGTGAACGCGCGCAGCGAGACCTCGACCGGCAGCACGTCGTCCGTGAAGTCGACGTCGGCGACCGGGTAGCGGCCGCGCAGGGTCGCGCTTGCCAGCCGCGGCAGGCCGGCCAGCCGCTCGAACCCGTAGCCGGCGTCGAGGTCGTGCGGCCCGGTGGGCCGGGCCTCGAGCACGCGGGTGACGGGGACGCCGCCCTCGGGCGCGGCGCGGAGCGCGAAGAACGAGTACGGGTTGAACCGCCCCTTGTCGGGCAGGTTCTCCAGCTCCCAGTCGCGCAGCTCGCCGCGCGCGCCGAGGGAGACGGTGCCGGTGCCGATCCCGCCGAGCGGGAAGGCCGCGCGGGCGGCGGTGTGCGGCAGGGGCGGGGTGCCGGTCATGCGGGGGTCCTCCCGGTGTGCTGCTCGCGGGCGAGCTCGTGGACGACGTCGCGGGTGTCCGCGTACAGCCGCAGGTAGCGGTCGTGCTGCGCGGCGTGGCCGGGCGCGCGCGCCGGGTCCGGGGCCACCCGCGAGGCCACGGGGTTCCAGTCCTCGATGCGCGGGGGCCGCGCGGCGGTGGCGCAGGCGGCGAGGTACGCCATGCCGTAGCTCGCGCCGACGGTGACGGCGGGGACCTCCTGCTCGAGGCCGGTGACGTCGGAGACGACCTGCAGCCACAGGCCGCCCCGGGTCCCGCCCCCGACGGCCACGACCCGCCGGATGTCCGCGCCGGCCGCGCGCATCGCGTCGACGTTGTGCCGCACGCCGTGAGCGGTGGCCTCGAGCGCCGCCCGGTACAGGTCGCCGCGGGTGTGCCGCAGCGTGAGCCCGGCGACCACGCCGCGGGCGTCCGGGTCGAGCACCGGCGTGCGCTCCCCCGCGAAGTACGGCAGCACGAGCAGGCCGTCGGCGCCGGGCGGGGAGGCGGCGGCCTCGGCGAGCAGGGTGGGGTGGTCGGCGCCGGTCAGGGCGGACACCCACGCGGCGAGCGCGCCCGACGTCGCGAGGCCGCCCGCGAGGTTCCGGGTGCCGGGCAGCGCCCCGACGGTCGTCCACAGCGCGGGGCTGCGCAGCGTCTCCCGCCCGGTGGCGACCAGGAACATGGTGGTGCCGTACATGAGCATGAGGTCGCCCTCGCCGTGCGCGCCGACGCTCACGGCCTCCGCCCAGGCGTCGATCGTCCCGGTGAGGACGGGGGTCCCGGGGGCCAGCCCGGTCGCGGCGGCCGCGGCGGGCGTCACGCGGCCGGCCACCTCCCCGGCCCAGCGCAGCTCCGGCGGCTCGATGCCGGCGGCGCACGCGTCCCACCAGGGCGCGTACCAGCCGCCGGCGGCCACGTCGTACAGCGGGGTCAGCTGGCTGGCGGACTGGTGGTCGAGCACGTACGCGCCGGTCAGCCGCCGCACCAGCCAGGACGCCGGCTGGAACACCCGCCGGGCGCGGGCGTACGCCGCGGGCTCGGCGTCGCGGACCCAGGCGATCTTGGGGCCGCCCGCCTGCGACGTGAGGGCGGAGCCCCCGACCCGCACGATCTCCTCGGCGCCGAGGGCCGCGGTCAGCCGCTCGATCTGCTCGCCCGCCCGCGTGTCGACGCCGTACAGGATCGCCGGGCGCACGGGCCGGTCGTCGTCGTCGGTGAGCAGCACGCACGGTCCCATGCCGGACACCCCGACGGCCGCGACCTCGACGGGCGCCGCGCCGTCGCGTCCGTCGAGCAGCTCGCGGGTCAGCGCGACGCACTCGGCCCACCAGACGTCCGCGTCCATCTCGACGTGCCCGACGGCCGGCCGGTCGACCTCGTGCGGGACGCTCGCGGAGCGCAGGACCGTGCCGTCGGGACCGACCAGGACGCCCTTGCTGCTGGACGTCCCGATATCGATTCCAAGGGTGCAGGACAGCGCCACGCCATCTCCTTCGATCGGGGCGGGCGGCCGGACGAGGGCCGCAGCAGCACTGTAGGTGTAATCGATTTCACGCGCAACCACCGTCGAGGCGGCCGCGCGGGGCCGCCGTGCGCGCCGTCAGACCGGGGTCGGGCTCGCCTCGGCCGTCGCGGCCGCGTACTCCATCGCGCTGTGCAGCACGACCGTCCGGGCGGGCTGGTCGTCGCCCGCGATGCGCTCCAGCAGCTGCGTCGCCGCGGTCACGCCCATCCGGCGCGCGGGCAGCCGCACCACGGTGACCGCGGCGGGGCTGAGCGTCGTGAACGGCAGCGAGCCGATGACCGCGACGCCGAACCCGGGCGGCGCGCAGCCGTGCTCCACGAGCACCTGGATGGCCCCGACGCCGAGCAGGTTGTTGCTGGCCACCACGGCGTCGGGCGGCTCGGGCAGCGCCAGCAGCTCCTCCATCGCCTGCCGCCCGCCGTCGACGCGGAACGTCGAGTAGCGCAGCAGGTCCTCCGGCACGTCCTCGCCGGCGCGCTGCCCGAGCACGGCGCGCCAGCCCTCGGCGCGGTCGTAGGCGGTCTCGACGTCGCGGGGGCCGGTGATGCAGGCGACCCGGCGGAAGCCCGTGCGGACCAGGTGCTCGGTGGCGGCCTTGCCGGCGCGGAAGTTGTCCATCACGACGCGGTCCGTGTCGTAGGCGGTCTGGCGGTCGACCGTGACGACCGGCCGGTCGGCGGCGACCAGGTCGTCCAGGTCCGAGCCGTCGGAGGCCGGCGCGAGGATGACCCCCGCCATGTTCTCGGCGATCGCGATCTGCAGGTACGTGGCCTCGCGCTCGAGGTCGGAGTCCGTGTTGCACAGCACGACGGAGTAGCCGGCCTCCCGGGCGACGTCCTCGACGCCGCGCGCGAGCTCGGTGAAGTAGGGGTTCTCGATGTCGGGGATGACCAGCGCGATCACCTCGGCGCTGCGCTTGCGCAGCGTGCGCGCGGTGCGGGACGGGGTGAAGCGCAGGCGCCGGGCGGCGTCGCGGACGGCGGCCGACTTCTCCGCGGACACCCCGACGCCGTTGAACACGCGCGACACGGTGGCGGGCGACACCCCGGCCAGCTTCGCCACCTCGTAGATCGTCGCCATGGACCCCTGCCCTCTCCCGTGCCGCGGTGCGGCGGTTGACATCGCGGCGAACCCCACCGTATGGTCTTGCAATCGATTTCAACCCTACGCGAACACCGGCGGTTCCGCCAGCGTCGCACACCGGCACGAGGAAGTGTCCCCCATGAGCAACCCCCTGCAGCCCGAGCTCGCCGGCCTGTCCCGGCTCCGCGGGACCGTCACGCGGTCGATCTCCCCGGAGAACCCCGACGGCGCGCCCGGCGGCGGAGCGCGGGCGACCGAGGGCACCGGCGCGGACTGCGCCCGCGACCTCGGACCGGGCTGGAAGATCTCCCCCAGCGTCGACATCCGCCCGGGCGAGACGCTCGACCTCGCGCGGATCGACGGCCCCGGCCGGATCACGCACGTGTGGATCACCACGCACACCGACCACTGGCGCACGCTCCTGCTGCGGGCCTACTGGGACGGCGCCGGCGAGCCGGCCGTCGAGGTCCCGTACGGCGACTTCTTCTGCAACGGCTGGGGCGTGTTCGCGCAGGTCACCTCGCAGGTCGTCGCGGCCAACCCGCACGGCGGCTTCAACTCGTACTGGCCCATGCCGTTCCGCACGGGGGCGCACCTCACGCTGGAGAACACCAGCACGGTCGACGTGCGCGTCTACTTCCAGATCACCTACGAGCTGGGCGGCGACCACGAGCAGGACGGCTACTTCCACGCCCAGTGGCGCCGGTCGAACCCGCTGCCCGAGCTCACCACGCACACCCTCCTCGAGGGCATCGAGGGCCAGGGCCAGTACGTCGGCACCTACCTGGCCTGGGGCGTGAACTCGAACGGCTGGTGGGGCGAGGGCGAGATCAAGTTCTACCTGGACGACGACACCGACCACCCGACGATCTGCGGCACGGGCACCGAGGACTACTTCGGCGGGGCGTGGAACTTCGACGTCCCGGGCCGGGGCTACACCGAGTTCTCCACCCCGTACCTGGGCATGCCGCAGGTCATCCGGCCCGACGGCCTGTACGTGAGCCAGCAGCGGTTCGGGATGTACCGCTGGCACCTGGCGGACCCCATCCACTTCCGCACGGGCGTGCCCCGCGTGGACATCCAGGCGCTCGGGTGGCGCAGCGGGTGGCGGTACCTGCCGCTGCGCGACGACATCGCCTCGACCGCCCTCTTCTACCTCGACCGCCCGACCGCGCGGCGGCCGCGGACCCCCACGCCGGACGACCTGGAGGTCCACCTGGGCACGGCCCCGGTGCCGGACGTGGGCGCCACTCCCCCGCGCGAGCCGCGGGCCTGACGACGCACGGCGCGGTCCCCGCCCGGGGCCGCGCCGTCGTCGAGACCGTGATGAAATCGATGTCAACTCGCACCACCAGCACCCGGCTCAGTGACGAGCCGGCTCCCCGAGGAGGACGCACGATGCGCACCACATCCACGAAGCGCCGCACGGCGGCGGTGGCCGCGGCCGTGGGGGCGGGCATGCTGCTCGCCGCCTGCGGCTCCAGCACGCCCGGCGAGGCCGCCCCCGACGGCGGCGGCGACGACGGCCGCACCACGATCCAGTTCTGGCACCGGACCTTCACGCCGGTGGAGAACGAGTGGTATGCCGACGTGGTCAAGCAGTTCAACGCCGCGCAGTCCGACATCACGGTGGTCGACACCGAGGTGCCGGCCGACGCCTGGGACCAGAAGATGAAGGCCGCCCAGGCCGCGGGCACCGCCCCGGACGTCTACACGTACTCCGGCGCCCTGGTCGAGCAGGTGGACGCCGGGCAGTTCGCCTCCCTGAGCGAGCTGCTGCCGCAGGACAAGCTCGACGAGATCCTGCCCGCCGCGCAGTCCATCTCCCAGGTCGACGGCACCTACTACGCCTACCCGCTGCTGCTCGAGCCCCAGGCCGTCCTGTTCTGGAACACCGAGATGCTCGACGCCGCCGGCGTGGACTCCACGCAGGCCCCCGCGACCTGGGACGACCTGTACGCCGCCTGCGAGAAGATCGTGCCGACCCTCGCCGAGGGGCAGTACTGCATCTCCCCCGCCGCCGACGAGGCCACGTTCGCCTGGGCGACCGCGGGCCAGCAGTACAACGCCTCCGGCCACCTGGCGCTCACCGACGACTGGACCGCCCCGGACATCGACAACCAGGGCTACCGCGACCTCATGGGCTTCTACAAGACGCTCTACGACGAGGGCTACATGCCCAAGCAGGCGCTCGGCAGCTACCTCGAGGCGAAGGACTACGGCGAGCAGAAGGTCGCGTTCAAGGTCTCCGGCTCCTGGATGATGTCCGAGGTCGGGTCCGACTACGAGGACCTGCTCGACGTCACCGGCGTCGGCCCCGTGCCGACCGCGCCGGGCGGGGAGGGTCGCACCACCACCACCGCCGGCAACTTCATGTGGGTGGTCGACGCGAAGTCGGACCAGCCGCAGGCGGCCGGCGCGTTCCTCGAGTGGGTGCTCGCGGGCGACCCCGAGGTGCTCGTGCCGTTCTTCGTCGACACCCAGTTCACCAAGGCGCCCGTGCGGCAGTCCGTGCAGGACGCCGTCGCCGCCACGCAGGACGCGGCCGACGCGCCGTGGTCCAGCATCATCGTCGACGAGATCGCCCCCGACGCCCACCCGGGCGCGACCTACCCGTGGGACGTGTCCCTCGCGGTCGGCAAGGCGATGGAGTCCTCGATGAAGGGCGCGGAGACGATCGACCAGGCGATCGCCACCGCCTCGGGCACGATCCAGACCGTGATCGAGCGCGAGAACCTGCCGGCGAAGGCGCCGCAGCAGTGACGCACCGGCCGGGCGGGGGCGCCGCAGCCCCCGCCCGGCCCCGGCCGCGAGGAAGGGTGACGTGATGACAGTCGTGCGGGAGGCGCCCGTGGTGCCGGTGGCGGGACGCAGGGCGACGCGTGCGCGCCGGCGCCCGCCGGGCCGGCGGCACCGGGACAACCGGGTGGCGTACCTGATGCTGGCCCCGCTGGTGGGGCTGCTCGGGGTGTTCGTGATCTGGCCGGCCGTGTACGCCGGCTTCCTGTCCTTCCAGGACTGGAGCTTCTACACGCCGGCCGAGTTCGTCGGCTGGCGCAACTACGTGAACGTCGCGACCGACCCGCTGTTCCTCGACACGATCGGGCGCGGGTTCCGGTTCGTCCTCATGACGGTGCCGGTGATCCTCGTGCTGGCCTTCGCCTTCGCGAGCCTCGTCGTCAGCGTCGGGCGCCGGGCCGCGACCGTGCTCAAGGTGTCGATCTACGTGCCGACCATCATCTCGGCCGTCATCACCTCGATCCTGTTCGTCATCATCTACGACTACTCCGGCGGCCTGCTGAACTGGGTGATCGGCCGGTTCGGCGCGGAGCCCGTGGCGTGGCTCGGCGACCCGTCGACGGCGCTCACGGCCATCGCGGTCCCGGCCGTGTGGCTGGGCCTCGGGCTGCCCGCGCTCATCATGGTCGCCGCGATGCTCGACATCCCCACCGAGTACTACGAGGCTGCCGCGATGGAGGGCGCGAACTGGTGGGAGCGGACCCGCTACATCACGCTGCCGCAGATGAAGAACGTCTCGCTGTACCTGGTGGTCACCGGGTTCGTGGGCGCCATCCAGCAGTTCGAGCTCCCGCTGGTCATGACGCAGGGCGGCCCGCTGTCGTCCACGACGCTGCCCAACCTGTTCATCTTCATGCACTTCCGGAACGACATCAACGTCGGCTACTCGATCGCGGCGGCGATGCTGCTGTTCGTGGTGCTGGGCACGGTCTCCGCGCTGGTGTTCCGGTTCGTCAACTCCGAGAAGCTGGTGGACTGACATGGCCGTCGCACAGCGGACCGACCGCGACCCGCGCACCGCGCGCGCGCTCGCCACGACCGGCAAGGCCGTCGCCGGCACCCTGTTCGTCCTCGCCGCGCTGTTCCCGCTCGCCTGGCTGGTGGTCGCCGGGTTCAAGACGCGGACCGAGGTCGTGCGCACCCCGTTCCAGTTCTTCCCCGAGGTCTGGAACTGGCAGAACTACACCCAGATCCTCGCCGACCCCACGTTCCTGCGGGCCCTGGGCTGGACGCTGCTCGGCGCCGTGCTGTTCACGGTGCTCGGCCTCGCGGTGAACTCGGCGGCCGCGTACGTCTTCGCCCGGCTCGACTTCGCGTTCCGGAACACCCTGTGGGTCGTCGTGCTCACCACGATGTTCATCCCGGGCATGACGATCCTGCTGACCAGCTTCATCGTCGTGACGAAGCTCGCGATGCTCGACACCCTCGCCGTGCTCGTCGTGCCCGGCGCCGCGAGCGCCGCGACGGTGTTCTTCATCCGGCAGTTCTACCTGTCGATCCCCTCCAGCCTGGAGGAGGCCGCGCAGCTCGACGGGTGCGGGCGGTTCGGCATCTTCTGGCGGCTGTTCCTGCCGCTGTCCAAGCCGCCGTTCGTGGTCATGGGCATCACGGCGTTCCTCGCGTACTGGAACTCCTACGTGTGGCCCATCCTCACGATCACGACGCCCGAGCGCTTCGTCATCCAGCAGTACCTGGCGACGTTCCGGTCCGAGCGCACGACCGAGCTCGGGCTGCTCATGGCCGGGTCGGTGCTGGCGGCCGCGCCCGTCGTCGTCATCTTCCTGGTGTTCCAGCGGCAGATCATCGGGAACATCAAGCTCGCCGGGCTCAAGTAGCGCCTCAGCGCGTCAGGTCGAGCACCGCCCCGAGCGCCTCGTCCGCCGCGGACCCCGCCACCCGGTAGGGCTGCCCCGCGGGCGCGTCGCCGACGACCACCTCCGCCACCGCCACGCTCACGTTGTCCCACGCGTCGGCGTCCAGGGCGGCCTCGACCAGGTCCTCGGCGGCGCGCTCCGGGGTGTCCGCGGCGGCCAGCAGGGCGAGCACCCGGTCCTCCCGCACGTAGTCGGTGAGGCCGTCGGTCGCCATGAGCCACCGGTCCCCCGCGACCGCGTCGACCTCGAGCAGCGTGGCGTGCGTGGCGTCGGTGGTGTCCCCGGCCAGGCAGTGCAGGATCACGTTGCGGCGCGGGTCCTGCGCGGCGTCGGCGGCGGCGAGCACCCCGCCCTCGACCAGGAGCTGCACGAGCGAGTCGTCGCGGGTGACGCGGCGGCCGACGCCGTCGCGCAGCAGGTACGCCCGGGAGTCGCCGATGTGCAGCACCCGCACGGTGTCCTCGCCGCAGAACACCCCGGTGAACGTCGTGGCCATGCCGGTGAGCTCGGGCTCGCGGCGCACGCGCAGCGCCAGGTCGGCGTTCGCGACGGCCAGCGCCTCCCGCAGGTCCTCGTCGGTCCAGCGGCGCGGCTCGGCGGCCCGCAGCGCGGACATCAGCCGGTGCGCCACGGTCCAGGACGCGACGTCCCCGCCGGCGTGCCCGCCGACGCCGTCCGCGACGAACGCGTAGCCGGACGAGCTGCCGGCCGCGTCCTGGTTCTGGGCCCGGTGCGCGCCGGTGACGGAGCGCAGGGCCGTGACGAGCGACAGCGGCATGGGGCACCTCCGGGAGGGACGGCGGAGCTCGTGGACCCACGATGCCACGTCCGCCGCCCCGATCCGAGCCGGGAGGGGGTCGGGGCACCCCCCTCAGCGGATCAGCCCCCGCAGCGCCTCCGGGCGCACGTCGCGCTGGCCGGCGATCACCTCGCGCGCCCGGTCGGTCGCGTCCCAGACGTTCCACAGCAGCACCCCGGCCACGCGCCCGCCGTCCAGGTAGTAGACGACGCCCGTGTCGTAGGGCTCCGCGTGCCAGTCCTCGACCGTCTCGAGCGAGGAGTCGAGCCGCCCGACGGCCTCGTACCCGGCGTCGAACAGGTCCGAGTAGAAGAACGGGGTGTGGTCGTACGGCTCGTCGGCGCCCGCGAGGTTGCGTCCCGCCTGCCGGCCCGAGCTGGTGGCGTTGTCGACGTGCTCCACGCGGCGGCGCCCGAGGATGCGGTCCGGGTACTGCGCGACGTCGCCCGCCGCCCAGATCGCGGGGTCGGAGGTGCGCAGGCGGTCGTCCACGACGATGCCGTCGTCGACCTCGAGGCCCGCCGACCGGGCCAGGTCGGTCTCGACCTCGATGCCGGTGCCGACCACCGCGCCGTCCGCGGCGAGCTCCCGGCCGTCCTCCAGCACCACGGTGACGCCGTCGGGCCCGGACGTGCCGCCCGCCACCCGGGCGCCACCGAGCACGGTCACGCCCCGCTCGGTGTACATCCGCTCCAGGTGCGCGGCGAGGCCGGCGGGGAACGTCGCGCCGGTGAGGGTCTGCTGCGGGTGCACCAGGGTGACCCGGGTGTCGTTCTGCACGAGCGCCGCGGCGAGCTCGGTGCCGATGTAGCCGCCGCCGACCACCACGACGTGCCGCCCGCCGCCGGCGAGGTCCCGCAGCCGCTCGTAGTCCCGCACCGTGCGGAAGTACAGGACCCGGCCGGAGTCCTCCAGCCCGCCGACGCGCCGGGGGTGCCCGCTGGTCGCCAGCAGCAGCCGGCCGTACCCGATCGTGACGTCGGCGTCGGTCGTCACGGTCCGCGCGGCGCGGTCGACCGCGACGACGGACTCGCCGAGCAGCAGCTCGGCGCCGGTGTCCTCGGCCGTGTGCAGCCACACGTCCTCCAGCGTGAACGCCGGGTCGGTCCAGAGCTTCTTGGTCAGCGCCGGCCGGGTCACCGGCGCGGTCGGCTCGCGGCCGATCACGGCGACGGTGCCGTCCGGGTCCACCTCGCGGATGCCGCGGGCGGCGGCGTCGCCCGCCATGCCCGCCCCGACGATGACGTAGTCGTAGCTGTCACGCACCGTGCTCACCCCTGTCCTCGTGGTGTCCTGCCTGCTCAGCGTCGCGCGCCGGGTCGCAGGCCGCCACCGCGCGGCTCAGTCCGGCAGCGCGCCCGCCACCACCCGGCCGCGGGACACGACCGCGACGATGTTCTCGACCCGCAGGGCGGAGACGTCCTCCCACGGCCGGCCCCGCAGCACCACGAGGTCGGTGCCCAGGCCCGGCCGCAGCCGCCCGGTCGTGCCGCCGAGCCGGACCGCGTCGGCGGCGTCCGAGGTGGCGGCCCGCAGGGCGCGCTCGGCCGTCCAGCCGAACATCGCCGCCATCGTGCGGACCTCCTCCATCTGGTCGCCGAACCGGACGAACTGGCCGGAGGCGTCGGTGCCGAGCACGAACCGCACGCCCGCCGCGGCGGCGGCGGCGAACCCGGCGTCGCGCAGCGCCACGACGTCGCGCGCCTTGGCCTGCGCCTCGGCGGACACCGGGCGGCGGCCCTCGGCGATGATGTCGTTGATCAGCAGCGTCGGGGCGACGGGCAGGTCGCGCTCCACCAGCGCGTCCAGGTGCCGCGCCTCGATGGCGGTGCCGTGCTCGACCGAGTCGACGCCCTCCTCGAGCGCGATGTCGAGCCCCTCCGCCGTGTGGGTGTGCGCGGCGACGAGCATCCCCAGGGCGTGGGCCTCGTCGACCGTCGTGCGGATCTCGTCGCGGGTCTGGTTGCGCCAGCCCACCTTGTCGCCCATCGAGAGCACGCCGCCGGACGTGTAGATCTTCACGCCCGCGGCCCCCGAGCGCGCCCACACCCGGACCAGCTTGCGGCACTCGTCGGGGCTGTCGGCGGTCGGCGGCCGGTGCGGGTAGTGCGGCGGGACGAACAGGTCGCCGTGGCCCGCGGTCATGCCGACCTGCCCGTGCGACAGCAGGCGCGGGCCGGCGAGCACGCCCGCGTCGAACGCGCGGCCGACCGCGAGCTGCACGGAGTCGGCGGCCAGGTCGCGCAGCGTCGTGACGCCGGCGCGGGCGCAGCGCAGCGCGTTGGCGGCCACGTGCAGCGACCGCTCCTCCGGCGGCGTGAGGATCGGCCACGCCGACGGGTCCGCCGCGGGCGCGCCGGCCGGGTACCCGAGGTGCACGTGGGTGTCCACGAGGCCCGGGATCACGCTCAGGCCGGTGTGCCGCGCGGGCGCCTCCTCGACGGCGAGCACGCGGTCGCCGGACCAGGTGAGCCGGGCGGGGCCGACCTCGCGCTCGCCGTCCCAGAGCGGGAGGCCGTCGAGGACGTGCTCGATCTCGGACATGCGGGGGCCTTTCGGGAGTCGGTCAGAGGGCGGGGGTGATCTCGCCGACCACGCGCCCGCCGGGGTCCACCAGCGGCAGGCGCCGCCAGCGGTCGAACGCGCCGCACGGGTGGCTGATCCCGAGGCGCAGGACGGTGCCGGGCGCGAGGACGGTGCCCGCGGGCACGCGCAGGAACGCGTGGTGGTCGTTGACTCCGGTGACCTGCCACGCGGAGACGTCGCGCCCGGGCCCCTCGCCCGCGACGCCGAGCACCACCGGCAGCCGGTCGTCCGTCGGGGCCTCGCGGCGGCCGAAGCCCACCACCACCAGGCCCTCCTCGGGCTGCGAGAGGACGGAGGCGCGCAGCTCGAACGCGGGGACGAGCACGCCCGACCCGCGGCCCGACCCGAGCGGCGACGTCCGGTCGTAGATGCCGTGGTCGTGCGTCACGTAGCAGCCGGAGCGCAGCACGGTCGTGACCGGGTGCTCCCACCGCGTCGGGGCGAGCTCGCGCAGCACGAGGTCCGGGTAGGACGAGCCGCCGGCGGTGACGACGGGCACGCCGGCGACCAGGCCCCCGGCGGCGATCGCCCCGACCAGCGCCCGCACCCGGCCGAGCAGCTCGGCGGCGCCGTGCGGCACGGACGGGTCGCCGCTCGCGGGCATCAGCCCCTCGAACGCCGACACCCCCGCGAGCCGGACGTGCGGGCTCGCCGCCACCCGCCGGGCCAGCGCCAGCGCCGCGCCGTCGTCCCGCACGCCGGTCCGCCCGCCCGCGAAGCCCAGCTCGACGAGCAGCGGCAGCGCCCGGGCGGGCCGGAGCGCGTCGAGCTCGGCGAGCAGCAGGTCCAGGCCCGCGTCGCTGTCGACGTAGCCGAGGTACTCGGTCGCCGAGCCCGCGGCGAGCAGGTGCGTGGCGACCCAGCGGATCGCCCCGCGGTCCACGAGCACGTTCGCGTGCAGCACCCGGCGCACGCCCCAGGCGGCGAGCGTGCGCACCTGCGCGGTCGTCGCGGCGGTGAACCCCCACGCGCCCGCCGCCGCCTGGCGCCCGACGAGCTCGCGGGACATGTGCGTCTTGGCGTGCGGGGCCAGCGCCACGCCGGCCGTGCGGCACCAGTCCGCCATCACGCGGATGTTCCGGTCGAGCGCGGCGTCGTGCAGCACCATCGCCGGCAGCTCGAGGTCGTCCACCGTGCCGCCGGCCGGTCCCCCGGCCCGCTGCCCGGTCACGCGCCGCCCCGCGGCTCGGGGTGGCCCGCGCGCAGCACCCGGCCGGCGCGCGCGCCCGTGAACTCCCCGTCCTCGACGACGACGCGGCCGGCGAGCACCGTGTACCGCACGCCGGTCGGCCGCTCCCAGGGCCGCTGCGGGGTCCCGGCGTGCCCGACGGTGGCCGGGTCGACCACGGCGACGTCCGCCACCGCGCCCGGGACGAGCCGGCCGCGGCCGGGCAGGCCGATCGCGTCGGCGGCGAGCGAGGTCATGGAGCGGACCGCCTCCGGGAGGTCGAGGACGCCGAGGTCGCGGACGTACCGCCCGAGCACCGTCGGGAAGCACCCCCAGCCGCGCTGGTGCGCGTGGCCGACCGGCACCGAGTTGTCGGAGCCGACGGCCACCAGCGGGTCCGCGAGGATCTCCCGGACGTCGTCCTCGGCCATCAGCTCGTAGACCATCATCGCCCCCGGGTCCGCGAGCACGAGGTCGCACAGGGCGTCCCACGGGTCCAGCCCGCGCTCGGCGGCGACGTCGGCGACGCTGCGCCCGAGCAGGGCGGCGTCGGTGTGCATGCTGAGCAGCACGCCCGCGGGGGTGGTCTGGGTCCAGGACCCGGCGCCCGGCCCGCCGGTCAGCGCCCGGGCGGCGAGGGCGGCCCGGGTCGCCGGGTCGCGCAGCCGGGCGGTCAGGGCGTCGCGCCCGCCGACCTGCGCCTCGGCGGGCAGCAGCGCCGTCAGGAAGCTCTCCCCCGTCGTGTACGGGTACGCGTCGCCGTGCACGACGACGCCCCCCGCGCGCGCGGACCGCAGCGCCGCCAGCAGCTCGCCCGCCCGCCCGTGGTTGCGGCGCCCGGCGGCCTTGCAGTGCGAGACCTGCAGCCGCACCCGGGTCCGCCGCGCCACGCCGACGGCCTCGGCGAGCGCCTCCGCGAGCCCGTCGCCCTCGTCGCGCAGGTGCGTGGCGTACGGCCGGCCCCAGCGGGCGGCCACGGCCGCGAGCGCGGTGAGCTCGTCGGCGTCCGCGTAGCTGCCCGGGGCGTAGATCAGCCCGCTGGACAGCCCGAACGCGCCGGCGGCGAACGCGTCCTCCGCCAGCCGGACCATCCGGTCCAGGGCGCCCGGGGCGAGCCGCTCGGCCATGTGGTTCGCGCTGATCCGCAGGGTGCTGTGCCCGACGAGGGCGGCGACGTGGTTCGTCGGGCCGTGCCGCTCGACGGCGTCCAGGTACTCCGCGAACGTGCGCGGCCAGGACGCCACGCCCGCGGCGACGGTGCTGGAGATCGGCCGGTGCAGCTCGACCGCCCGCTCGTCCACCAGCGGGGCCGCGGAGTTGCCGCAGTTGCCGACCACCTCGGTGGTGACGCCCTGCAGCACCTTGAACGGCTGCGGCTCGGCCATGAACGGCACGACGTCCGAGTGGGTGTGCACGTCGACGAAGCCCGGCGCGACCACGAGGCCCGCGACGTCGAGCACGCGGGCGCCGGCGGGGGCGCCGAGACCGGGCCCGACGGCGGCGACCCGGTCCCCCGCGAGCGCCACGTCGGCGACGACCGGCGCGCCGCCGGTGCCGTCCACGACCGTGCCGCCCCGCAGCACCAGGGTCACGGTCACGTCAGCCGGCCCATCCGCTCGGTGACCAGCGTGTCGACCACGCTGAGCACCGCGTACGCCAGCATCGTCACGGCCGCCACGGTGATGGCCGACGCCCACATCGCGTCGTACCCGAACGAGCCCGCGGCCTTCGAGATCGCGCCGCCCAGGCCCTCGCCGGTGGACAGCCACTCGGCGATCATCGCGCCGGTGACCGCCGACGGGACGGCGATCCGCGCGGACGCCAGGGTCGCGGGCACGGCCGCCGGCAGGGCGACCTTGCGCAGCACGGTCCACGACGAGCCGCCGTACGCCAGCACGAGGTCGCGGTGCTCGCCGGAGACGCTGCGCAGGCCGTACAGCACGTTCGCCAGCGCGGGCAGGAACACCACGAGGATGACGATCGCGGTCACCCCGGCCTGGCCGATGCCGAACACCAGCGTGATGAGCGGGGTCAGCACCACCAGCGGGATGGACCGCAGCACCATCGCCGTGGGCATCACGATCCGCTCCAGCACGGGCGACACGCAGAACACCACGGCCAGGGCGAACGCCGCCGCCAGGCCCACGAGGTACCCGATGCCCGCGTCCCGGACCGTCACCGCGAGGTCCGCGGCGATGGTCGCCCGGTGCTCCGCGGCGCCGTCGGCGGTCAGCACGTAGTCGAGCACCTGCCACGGCCGCTTGCCGATGAGGTCGCTCACGTCGAACACCTCGAGCACGGCGACCCACACCCCGAGCGCCACGAGCACGGCCAGCGCCAGCGTGCCCGCGCGCCGCGCCACGAACCGGCCGCCGCTCACGCGCGCCGCTCCGTCGCCCAGGGCGTCAGGGCGCGCCCGGCCAGCCCGACGAGGCCGTAGCCGCCGAGCGCGATGAGGCCCGCCAGGATGCTCAGCGCCCACACGCGGTCCGGCTGGATCTGCCGCTGGGCGGCGTTGAGGGCCACGCCCAGCCCGGCGTCGATGCCGCCGAGGTACTCCCCGACGACGGCGCCGAGCAGGGCGGCCGGGACCGCCACCTGCAGCGCCGTGACGATGGCCGGCAGCGCCGACATCAGCTGGACGGTGCGGATCTGCGTCCACCGGCCGCCGCCGTACGCGGCCACCAGGTCCAGCGCGCTGCGGCTCGCGGAGCGCATCCCGAGGATCGCGCCGACCAGCGTGGTGAAGAAGACGAGCAGGGCGCCCAGGAACACGGCCGCGGCCCGGCCCCCGAACACCACCATGACGATGGGCCCGATCGCGGTCACCGGCAGGCACGCGCTGATGACGCCGAGCTGGGTGACGACGTCCTCCAGGCGCGGCACGACCAGCACCACGGCGGCCAGCGCCAGCCCGGCGAGGTTGCCCCACAGGTAGCCCTGCGCCGCGCGGGCGAGCGTCGGCAGGACGTTCGCCTCGTAGAACGGCCAGCCGTCCGCGACGGCCGAGCGGGCCACGTCCACGGGCGACGGGAACGAGGTGCTGTTCTCCAGGTTCGCCGTCGTCGCCCACCACAGCGTCAGCAGCAGCACGATGCCCACGGTGCCGCCGACCCACGGGCGGGCCAGGGCGCCGCGGAACCGCGCGAGCGCCTCGCTCACTCCTCGCCCCTCCCGCCGGGCGCGAACAGCAGCCCCGACAGGTGGTCGACGACCTCGTGGAACTCCGGCGTGCGCATCATCTCGGGCGTGCGCGGGCGCTCGAACGGGATCTCGACGACCTCGACGATGCGGCCCGGGCGCGCGGACATCACCGCGACGACGTCGGACAGCAGCGCGGCCTCCGCGATGCCGTGCGTGACCATCAACGTGGTCGCGGACCGCTCGGTCCAGATGCGCTGCAGCTCGAAGTTCAGGCGCTGGCGCGTCATGTCGTCGAGGGCGCCGAACGGCTCGTCCAGCAGCAGGAAGTCGGGCCGCACCGCGAGGGCCCGGGCGATGGACGCGCGCTGGCGCATGCCGCCCGACAGGTGCGCGGGCCGCGCCCTGTCGAAGCCGCGCAGGCCGACCAGGTCGATGAGCTCGTCCACGATCCCGTCGTCGCGGCGCTTCTGGATCTCCAGCGGCAGCCGGATGTTCGTGCGCACCGACCGCCACGGCAGCAGCGCCGGGTCCTGGAACGCGATGCCCATCCCGTCGGCGCGGCGGCCCGGGGCGACGGCGGTGCCGTTGACCGCGACGGTGCCGGCGGTCGGCGTCTCCAGGCCGGCGAGGATGCGCAGGATCGTCGACTTGCCGCAGCCGGACGGGCCGAGCAGCGACAGGAACGACCCGCGCGGGGTGGACAGGCTCACGTCCTCGAGCGCCGTCACCGAGCGGCGCCCGGTGCGGAACTCCTTGCGCAGCCCGGTGATCTCGATGCCGGGCGCGGACGTGGGCGCGCCCGCCCCCGCGGCCGAGGGGGACGGCAGCGCGGGGACGGACGCGGATCGGGGGGAGGACGTCACGAGAGCAGGTCCGGGTTCTCGGCGTACACCTCGTCCAGCAGGGACAGGTCGAACAGGTCCTCGGGGGCGATGTCGATGCCCGCGAAGGCGAGGGACGCGACCGTGCCGGCCTGCAGCTCGTCGCTGACGGTCAGCAGCCCGTGCGCCGCGGTGTCCTCGGACTCGATGAGCGTGGCCTGCCGGTCGAACGACAGCGCGATCGCGTCGGCGTCGTACTGCTGGTCCTTGCCGTAGGTGTGCACGGTCAGGTCCACGGCGCGCGCCGGGTCGTCGAGCGCCGCGCGCCAGCCGCGGGCGGTCGCCAGCAGGAACGCCTTGACCTGCTCCGGCTGCTCGTCGATGGCCTCCTGCGAGGTCACCAGCACCTCGCCGACCATGGGCAGCCCCTCGTCGGCCAGCAGGAACTCGGTGGCCGGGAAGCCGGCCGCCTCCAGCGCGGCGGCGCCGGTCGTGGTGTAGCCGATGAAGCCGTCGACCTGGCCCGTGGTGAGCATCGAGGTGTCCGACAGCGGCACCGTGGTGACGTCGCCCGGGTCGATGTCGTTGGCCGCGAGGAACGCGTTCCACACCAGCGTGTTGGAGTCGGACACCGCGATGGTCGCGCCGGGCAGGTCGTCCGGGCCGGTGATCGGGGCGTCCGCGGCGGACACCAGCGCGAACGGGTTGCGCTGGTAGGTGGCGCCGACGATCTTCAGCTCCGCGCCGCCCTGGATGGCCGGGGCCGTGATGAGCGGGGACGACAGGCCCGCGAACGCCTGCCCGGTCGCGACCGCCGCCTCGGCGCTGGTCGCCGCGGAGCCGCCCGCCGTGAGCGTGACCTCGGGGAAGCCGGCGTCCGTGTACAGGCCGTCCTCCACCGCGAGGTACTCGCCGGCGAACTGCTGGTTCTTGAGCCACGACAGCTGCACGCTCACCGCGTCGAACGCGTCGCCCGCGCCGTCGCCGGAGCCCGCGGCGGCGTCGTCGCCCGAGCCCGAGCAGGCGGACAGCAGCAGGCCGGCGACGGCAGCGGCGGCGGCCAGGCCGGCGAACCGGCGCCGGGGGCGCGGGGTCGTGGTGGTGCGGGTCACGTCAACCTCGATCACGTCGTGCAGCCACCCGGACACATCGGGTGGCCGCGGTGCCAGGGGGGGTGCCGCCGGGGGGCGACGTGCTCCATTCGACAGGCCCGGCCGCGCCCGTCGCCATGTGGGATCCTCCGAACCTGGCCGCGCCCAGCGGTGCGGTCCGTTGTGCGACCCACCGAGCGCGTCACACCCGTGTCACACGACGGGCCCCGGGCGGGGTCGGCCCGGCGGATCGCCCAGCACCGCGCCCCGGGGGCGGTGGCCGTCGTTGGTGGATCGTCCGAAGCAGCAGGCCACGGCCCTGTGGTTGGCTTCCCGACGAGCGTGGGGCGGACCGCGCGCACCACGACGAGACCGGGAGCAGGAACGTGTGGCCGACGGCTGAACTCCACGTGCACATCGAGGGCACCCTCGACGCCGACCTGATCCGCGAGCTGGCCGCCCGGCACGGGCTGCCCGTCCCCGCCGGGGCCGGCCGCGGCGCACCGTTCCGCGACCTCCAGGAGTTCCTGGACGTCTACTACGCCAACCTCGACGTGCTGCGCACCCGCGCCGACTTCCGCGACCTCGGCGCCCGCTACCTGGACCGCGCCGCCGCCGCCGGCGTCCGGCACGCGGAGGTGTTCGTGGACCCGCAGTCGCACACCGCCCGCGGCGTGCCCGTGGCCGACGTCCTGCTCGGGCTGACCGACGCCCTGGCCGGCGCGCGGGAGCGGCACGGGATGTCCGGCGGGCTGATCGTGTGCTTCCTGCGGCACCTCGGGCCCGACGCCGCGATGGCGACCCTCGAGGCGGTGCTCCCCCACCGGGACCTGCTGCTCGGCGTCGGCCTGGACTCCAGCGAGGTCGGCTACCCGCCCTCGCTGTTCCGGGAGGTCTACGAGCGGGCCGCCGCCGAGGGCCTGCACCGCGTCGCCCACGCCGGCGAGGAGGGCGGCCCGGACTACGTCTGGGAGGCGCTGGACGTGCTCGGCGCCGAGCGCATCGACCACGGCAACCGCGCGCTGGAGGACGTCGAGCTCGTCGCGCACCTGCGCGCCACCGGCACCCCGCTGACCGTGTGCCCGCTGTCCAACGTCGCGCTGCGCACCGCCGGCCCCGACCTCGCGGACCACCCGGTCGCCGTCATGCTGGACGAGGGGCTGCGCGTGTCCGTGCACTCCGACGACCCCGCGTACTTCGGCGGGTACCTGGACGACAACGTCCGCGCCCTCGTCGCCGCCGGCACCGTCACCGAGGACCAGGTGGGCGTGCTCGCCGCGCACGCGGTGGTCGCGTCGTTCCTGCCCGACGACGCCAAGGCGGCGCTGCTCGCGGAGATCCGCGCGCACGCGCTCGCCGCCGGCGCCGCCGTGCCCGCCCTCGCCCGCGACACCGCGGCCGTCTGAGGCGCCGTGCAGAGCAGCGAGGTCACCACCGGCCGGCGCGTCGCCGTCGTGCTGGAGCCGGGCGACGAGGTGCTGGCGTCCCTGGCGCGCGCGTGCGCCGACCACGGCATCCGGCAGGGGTTCGTGCCCGTGTTCTCCGGCGCGTTCCGGTCCGTGCGGTTCATCGCCGCCGACACCCCGGTCGCCGACCAGGAGCCGCCGCTGCCGCAGGAGGTCACCGTCACGTACTCCGAGGGCATCGGCAGCGGGACGATCCTGTGGGACGCCGACGCCGGGGTCGCGACCCCGCACGTGCACCTGGCGGTCGGGGTGAAGAACGCCGCCGCGGCGGGCTTCGCCGGGCACCTGCTGGGCGCCGAGGCGCACTACACCGTCGAGGTGCTGGTCGAGGAGGTCGTGGCCCCCGCGCTGCTGCGCGTGCCCGACCCGCGGGCGTGGGGCATCCCGACCATGCGCTTCGCCTGAGACGCCCCGCTACCCGGTCTCGTCCAGGCAGACCATCGCGAGGAACAGGTCCACCCGGTCGGCCATCGTGCCCATGTCCCGGTTCGTCAGCTCCTCGATGCGCGCGATCCGGTACCGCAGCGTGTTCGTGTGCAGGTGCAGCTGGCGCGCGGTCTCCTGCCACGCGCCGCCGCCGTCGAGGAACGCCCGCAGCGTCCCCACCAGGTCGGCGTGGTGCCGCTCGTCGTAGGACAGCAGCGGCGCCAGCACCTCGCGCGCGTACCCGGACCGCGTGCTCTCCCCCAGCATCCGCAGCAGGCCGCGGTGCGTCTGCACGTGCAGCGCGGTCGACACCAGCACCGGCTCCGGGCCGGAGACGTTGCGCACCCGCTCCACGGCCGTCGCGATGGCCGAGTTCAGCCGGCTCACGCCGCTCACCGGGTCGCTGAGGCCCACCCGCAGCTGCCGCCCGGCCAGCAGCAGGTGCGACTCCGCCGCGAGGTGCTCCGCCAGCGGGCGCTCGTCGTCGCCGGCGCCGTTGACCAGCAGGATCGCGAGGTCCTCGAACCGGCAGCCCAGCACGCGGTGGCCCCGGGCGGACAGCGTGCGCTGCACGAGCTCCAGCACCGCCGCCCGCGGGAACCGCGGGTCGTCCACGAGCGCCGCCACGATCGTCGTCTCGTCCTGCGGCGCCATGCCCTCCAGGCGCATCCGCGCGGAGATCGCCCCCGGCGACGCCTCCTGGTCCCGGATCGCCGTCACCAGCGCCGCGACCTGCCCGTCCCGGGTCTCGCGCCAGCGGGCCGCCAGCTCCATCTCGACCCGCAGCGCGCCGACCAGGGCGTCCAGCGCCAGCGTCACCTCGTCCGAGAACGACCGGTGGTCGCCCCAGCAGCCCAGGAACCCCGACCGGTCCCGCGCGCCCGTGCGGACCACCGTCGCCGGCCCGTGGTCCCCCGGCACGATGACGCGGCGCTCGTGCTCGCGGGCCAGCAGCGCGTTCCACTGCTCCGCGACCTGCGCCCGGTCCGGCGCGGCGCCCGCGGACGCCAGCAGCGACCCGGCCTCGTCGATCACCCAGCAGCCGACCGCGAACTCCGCCGTGAACTGCCCCAGCAGCTCGGCGACGCCCCCGCCCCGGGACACCGTGTCCGCGATCCGCCGGCTGAACCGCATCGTGCGGCTCGCCAGCCCCGCGGGCGACCCCGGCTGCCGCGCCGCCACCTCGTCCGCGATGCGGCGGAACGACACCCCGGGCGACACCGTCAGCAGGGTCAGGCCGCGGGCGCGGCACGTCGCGATCACCTCGTCCGGGATCACGCCGATCTCGATCAGCCCGATGATGAGCGCCGCCACGTCCTGCTGCGCCAGCGCGCCGAGGAACGTCGCCGCCCCGTCCGGCCGGTCCAGCCACAGCCCCGACGTCAGCACCACGTCACCGGTCGACAGGAACCGCGACGGGTCCGGCAGGTCCGTGATGTACGCCGCGGTGACGGGGCGGTCCAGGGCGTCCGGCTCGGCCGCCACCACGCTCAGCCCGAGGTCCGGGAGGGCCAGGAGGTCACGGACGTCCACTGCTCACCACCCTGGTCCTGCTCGGCACCGCGCCAGTGTACGAGGGGCTCCTGGGCACCCCGGCGCGCGGTCCACGGCGCTCGTCCGGCACCGCGGGCCCCGGCGAGGGCAAGATGGCACGGTGAGCACCGACCTGGTCCCCGGCCCCGCGCGCCGCCTGCGCACCGCCCTGTTCGTCGACTTCGACAACGTCTACATCGGCCTGCGCCGGCTGGACCCGGACGCCGCGGAGGCGTTCGCGACCGACCCGGGGCACTGGCTCGGCGAGCTCGAGTCCGGCTCCGACGCCGACGGCGACTTCGCCCGCCGGTTCCTCGTGCGGGCCTGCTACCTCAACCCGTCGGTGTACTCGCGGTTCCGGCCGAACTTCACGCGCGCCGGGTTCCAGGTCGTCGACTGCCCGTCCCTCACGCAGCAGGGCAAGAGCAGCGCCGACATCAACCTCGTGCTCGACGCGGTCGACGCGCTCGCCGCCGACGCCCGGTACGACGAGTTCGTCATCGTGTCGGCCGACGCCGACTTCACGCCGCTCGCGCAGCGCTGCCGCGCCGCCGACCGCCGCGTCACGATCATCACGGCGAGCCCCGCCGCGAGCGCCTACCGCGCCGTGGCCGACACCGTCATCAACGCCGACGAGCTCGCCGACCTCGTCACCGTCGGCGGCCCGCCGGCCGCGAGCGAGCCCGACCCGGAGCCCGAGGTCACCGCCACGGGCGGCGGGTCCGGCGCGGGCACCGCGACGGCGGCGCCCGCCCGGGACCAGGCGGCGCCGGCGGCCGCGGGC
>JAEWGQ010000383.1 GCA_023388235.1 Actinomycetes bacterium
TCGTCGACCTGTCCAGCGGCGCCCTGCCCGGGCTGCCCGCCGTGGCCCGGGAGTACGCCCGGCTGCCCGCCGCGGACCTGGACCGCCTGGTCGCGACGGACGGCTACCTGCCCGGCGGGCTGCCCGCGCTGCGCGCCGTCGTCGCCGCGCGCAGCACCGCGTCCGGCCTGCGCACCGGCGCGGACCAGGTGCTCGTGACGTCGGGGGCGCAGCAGGCCGTGTGGCTGCTCGCCCGCACGCTGCTCAGCCCCGGGGACGAGGTGCTGGTCGAGGACCCGAGCTACCGCGGCGCGATCGAGGCGTTCCAGGCCTGCGGCGCCCGCCTGACGACCGTGCCGGTGCGGGCCGACGGGATCGACGTCGACCTGCTCGAGCGCCTGGTGGCCCGCACCCGGTTCCGCGCGCTGTACGTGCAGCCGGTCGCGCACAACCCCACCGGCACGTCCGTGCCGCTCGACCGGCGCCGGCGCCTCGCGGAGATCGCCGCGCGGCACGGCATCACCGTCATCGAGGACCGGTGCTCCGAGGACCTGCTGCTCGACGGCCGCGTGCCGCCGCGGCCCCTGGTCGCCGACCTGCCCGGCGAGCTCGGCGTCGTCGTCGGCACCGCCTCGAAGCTGCTGTGGGGCGGCCTGCGCGTCGGCTGGGTGCGCGCGGCCGAGCCGGTGGTGCGCCGGCTGACCCGCATCCGCCAGGGCGTCGACCTGGCCGGCGCGCCCGTGGACCAGCTCGTCGCCACGCGCCTGCTCGCCGACGCGGACCGGTGGGTCGCCGAGCGGCGCGCGGCCCTCACCCGCTCCCTGCACGAGGTGGAGGACCTGCTGCGCACGCTCCGGCCCGGCTGGCGCTGGACCACCCCGACCGGCGGCGTCGGCCTCTGGGTCGACGTCGGCACCGACGCCACGGCGCTGTGCGCCCGGTACCGGCAGCGCGACGTGCTGCTCGTGCCCGGGCCGTCGTTCTCCGCCACCGACGGCTGCACCCGCCACGTCCGCCTGCCGCTCGGGCACCCGACCGACGTGGTCGCGGAGGCGCTCGCCCGCGTGCCGGCGTGACGCACGCCACGGCTCCCTGACCTGCGAGAACGCGGATTCCCTGGTGGAATCTGCGCCATGACGTCTGCTGTGAGGAACCTGAACACGCGCCGTGCGGCGCTCCTGCCCGCGGCCGCCGCCGTCGCCCTGGGCCTGTCGGCGTGCGCCGCCCTCGGCGGCGGGGCGGACGACGCGAAGCGCGACGAGGCCTCCGGCCAGGTCACCGAGTCGGCCGCCGCGAGCGTGTTCTCGCTGCAGGTCGGCGACTGCATCGACATCCCCGACGCCGCGCAGCTGCTCGTGGACCGCCTCGACACGCTGCCCTGCGACCAGCCGCACGACGCCGAGATCTACGCCGAGCAGACCCTCACCGAGCTGCCCGAGCAGACCGCGCTCGACAGCATGGCGAACGACTTCTGCCTCGCCGAGTTCGAGCCGTTCGTCGGGCTGCCGTACGAGGAGTCGGTGCTCGAGGTGACCTTCCTCTACCCCACCGACGACAGCTGGGCGCAGGGCGACGACGTGCTGCAGTGCGTCGTCCGGCACCCCACGGACTCCGTCACCGCGTCGCTGCGGGGGTCGGCGGTCTGAGCACCACCGCGGTGGCGCGCCCGCGCGGCGCGCCACCGCGAGGACGGCGCGGGTCCGCCCCGCGGGCGCCCGCCCCGGCCGCGACGCCGGCCCCCGTCAGGCCGAGGCGACGACCGTCCACCCCGGGCCCGTGACGAGCAGGGCCTCGTCGTCGCACAGCGGCACCAGCTCGTGGTCCGGCCCGTACCGGTCCAGCGTCCGCCCGATGAGCTCCAGCGGGTACGGCGCGAGCCGCCCGTCGGCGTGCGGCACGACGACGGCGTCGGTCAGCCCGAGCCCGCGCCGGTCGGTGAGCCCGGGCGCCTCGGCGGGGTCGTCCATCAGCGTCGCGGGCTCGGTGCTCGGCCCCGCGACGACCGACCCGGCGCTGCACCCGATGTACGGCAGGCCGGCGCGCACGCGCTCGGTCACCACGGCGTCCGCGCCGCCGGCGCGCAGGGCGTCCAGCAGCGCGAAGGTGTTGCCGCCCGCGACGTAGAGCGCGTCCACGCCGTCCAGCGCGGCGGCGACCTCGCCGGCGCCGGCGCCGGTCAGCCGCACGTCGACCACGGCGTGCCCGAGCCCGGCGACCCGCTGCCGCTCGGCGAGGGCCCACGGCGCGGTGGGGTCCGCCCGGGCGGCGTCCGGGACGTACCCGAGGGTCAGGGGGCGGCCCGCCGGCGCGTGGCCGGCGAGGAAGGCGGGCACGGCCCCGAGGCCGAGCGAGAGCAGCAGCACGGAGGTCACCGTCGCGACGGTACGCGGTCCGCGCCGCAACGCGCCGGGGCGGCCCGAGGGTGAGAGGCGGTGTGAAAACCCCGCCCCGGGCGCCCGGACCGGGACGGTCGTCCCCCAGGCTCCTCGGGATGCGGGGGTACGAGCGTGCCCTCCGCGAGGCCACGCCCGCCGTGCGGAACGGCGGGGCCCTCGACTCTCCTGGAGGACTTCGTGCACGACAGATCCCTGCCCGCCGGCGGACGGCCCCGGCCGCAGCGCCCGGGGACGGCCCGGCGCGCCGCGCTGGCCGGCCTCACCTCGCTGGCCGTGCTGGCCGCCGGGGTGGCGCCGGTCGCCCTGGCCCCGGCGGCGTTCGCCGACCCCGCCCCGGCCGCCCCCACCCGCACGTTCGGCGTGGGCGCCGTCTCGGGCACGGTGCCCGAC
>JAEWGQ010000442.1 GCA_023388235.1 Actinomycetes bacterium
GCGCCTGCGCGCGGCGGGCTGCGTGTTCGCCGAGGACGAGGCGGCGCTCCTGGTCGCCGAGGCGCCGGACCCGGACGCGCTCGAGGCGATGACCGCGCGCCGCGTCGCCGGCGAGCCGCTGGAGCAGGTCGTCGGCTGGGCGGAGTTCCGCGGGCTGCGGGTGGCGGTCGCCCCGGGGGTCTTCGTGCCGCGGGCGCGCACCGGGGTGCTCGTGGGGCTCGCGCTCGCCGGGCTGCCCGCGAGCGCCCGGGTGGTCGACCTGTGCTGCGGCACGGGCGCGGTCGGGCTGGCGGTGCTGCACGCGCGGCCGGACGTCCGGCTGTGGGCGGCGGACATCGACCCGGCGGCCGTGGCGTGCGCCCGCCGGAACCTGGGGACCCGCGCGACCGTGCTGCTCGGCGACCTGGACGCGCCCCTGCCGCCGGAGCTGCGCGGGCAGGTGGACGTCCTCGTCGCGAACGCCCCGTACGTGCCGACCGCCGAGATCGCGCACATGCCGCCGGAGGCGCGGGAGCACGAGCCCCGCACGGCGCTGGACGGCGGCGCCGACGGCGTGGACCTGCACCGCCGCGTGGCCGCCGCCGCGCCGCGGTGGCTCGCGCCCGGCGGGCGGCTGCTCATCGAGACCAGCCCCGGGCAGGCGCCGGCCACCGTGGCGGCGTGCACGGCCGCCGGCCTGGTGGCCGAGGTCGTGCGGGACGAGGACATCGAAGGCACCGCCGTCGTCGCCCGGCGCCCTGCCTAGAGTGGACGCGGGCGGCGCGCACCGGGCGGGCCCCCGCGACGGGAGGGCACCGTGGGCCGGGCGCTGATCGTGGTGGACGTGCAGAACGACTTCTGCGAGGGCGGGTCCCTCGCGGTGGCCGGCGGAGCCGCCGTGGCCGAGCAGGTGTCGGAGTTCCTGGCGCGCGCCGCGTCGGCGTACGACGTCGTGGTGGCGACCGCCGACTGGCACGAGCCGCTGCCCGACACGAACGCCGGGCACTTCGCCGCGGGCGCCGACCCCGACTACGTGACGACCTGGCCCGTGCACTGCGTGCGGGACACCGCCGGCGCCGCCTACCACCCGGCACTGCACCTGCCGGAGGGCACCGTGCACGTCCGCAAGGGTCAGGGCCGGCAGGACTACTCCGGGTTCGCCGGCGCGGTGCAGCCGCACGACCCGTCCGCCCGGTCCGGCGCGGGCGCCGGTTCGGGTGCCGGTGCGGCGGCCCCCGGCCTGGCGGACACCCTGCGCGCGGCCGGCGTCGAGGGGGTCGACGTCGTCGGCCTCGCGACCGACCACTGCGTCACCGCCACCGCGCTCGACGCCCGCGACGCCGGCTTCGACGTGCGCGTGCTCACGGACCTGACCGCGGGCGTGTCCGTCCGCACCACCATCGACGCACTCACCCGCCTCGCGTCCCGCGGCGTCACCCTCGCCACGTCCCCCACGGTCTGACCCCCCGCACAGCCCGCACCCCCGCACGCCCGCGCCCGCGCTCGGGCTCGGGCTCGGGCCCACTGCGCGCCACCCTCGCGCCCCGAACGCCGCACGCCACTCCGCGCACCCCCACCCGTTCGGAGACTCCCAACGCCCTGGGAGGTACGGAGCAGCCCTCGGAGACCTCCACGGACCACCTCGATCCCGCGTAGGAGCCTCCGACGCGGAATCGGGGTGGGCCGGCGGGAACCGGGCGGCCGGGCAACCGGGCGGCGGGGCGGCCGGGCGGGTCAGCCCTGGTCGGCGCGGAGGGCGCCGGTGGCGCGGAAGGTGTCGGCGATCTGCTGGGCCTGGGCCGAGACGAGGCGGCGGTAGAGGTCGTAGGCGGCGTCGATGCGGTCGGGCAGGTCGCCCCGGGAGCGCGCGAGCTGCCAGTCGCGCTTGGCTGCCGCGATGTCCGCGTTGGTGATGACCACCCGCGCCTCGTCCCCGTCCATGGTCAGAGCATGCGTCCGTTTTGCCCGATTTGCGATAGTCCGTCGGGGTGAACGGGGCGCTGACCTCGGGTGAAAGGCCGGCAACCACCCGGTCGGGTCTCCCCCGCGGCGTTCGTCCTGCGTGGCGGGGACGCCCCTGGCACGCTGTGCACCTGGGCACCCACCTGCCTGGCAGCACCTACCGCCCCCCGGAGGACGAACCGCATGAGGATCTGGCCCGGCCGCCCCTACCCGCTCGGCGCCACGTACGACGGCAGCGGGACGAACTTCGCGCTGTTCTCGGGCGTCGCGGAGCGGGTGGAGCTCTGCCTGTTCGACGAGGCGGGCCACGAGACCCGCCTCGAGCTGCCGGAGGTCGACGCGTTCGTCTGGCACGGCTACGTCCCCGCCCTGCAGCCGGGTCAGCGGTACGGCTACCGGGTGCACGGGCCCTACGACCCCGCGCAGGGCCACCGCTGCGACCCGTCGAAGCTGCTGCTCGACCCGTACGCCAAGGCCATCGACGGCGCGATCGACAACGACCCGTCGCTGTACTCGTACACGTTCGGCGACGAGGACGAGCGGAACACCGCCGACTCCGCCGGGCACACGATGACCTCCGTCGTCGTGAACCCGTACTTCGACTGGGGCCACGACCGCCCGCCGCAGCACGAGTACCACGACTCGGTGATCTACGAGGCGCACGTGCGCGGCCTGACCCGGCTGCACCCGGCGGTGCCGGAGGAGATGCGCGGCACGTACTCGGCGCTGGCGCACCCGGCGGTCATCGAGCACCTGACGTCGCTCGGCGTGACCGCGGTCGAGCTGATGCCGGTGCACCAGTTCGTCAACGACCCGGCGCTGCAGGAGCGCGGCCTGGCGAACTACTGGGGCTACAACACGATCGGCTTCTTCGCGCCGCACAACGGGTACGCCGCGTTCGGCAGCACCGGGCAGCAGGTGCAGGAGTTCAAGGCGATGGTCAAGGAGCTGCACGCGGCGGACATCGAGGTGATCCTCGACGTGGTCTACAACCACACCGCCGAGGGCAACCACCTGGGCCCGACGCTGAGCTTCCGCGGGATCGACAACGCCTCGTACTACCGGCTGGTGGACGAGGACCTGGCGCACTACTTCGACACGACGGGCACCGGCAACTCGCTGCTCATGCGCTCCCCGCACGTGCTGCAGCTGATCATGGACTCGCTGCGGTACTGGGTGCAGGACATGCACGTGGACGGGTTCCGGTTCGACCTGGCGGCCACCCTGGCTCGGCAGTTCCACGAGGTCGACCGGCTGTCGGCGTTCTTCGACCTGGTCCAGCAGGACCCGATCATCTCGCAGGTCAAGCTGATCGCGGAGCCGTGGGACCTGGGCGACGGCGGGTACCAGGTGGGCGGGTTCCCCCCGCTGTGGTCGGAGTGGAACGGGCAGTACCGGGACACGGTGCGCGACTTCTGGCGCGGCGAGCCGTCGACGCTGGCGGAGTTCGCGAGCCGGCTGTCCGGGTCGTCCGACCTGTACGAGCACACCGGCCGCCGGCCCATCGCGAGCGTCAACTTCGTGACCGCGCACGACGGCTTCACCCTCGCCGACCTGGTCTCGTACAACGAGAAGCACAACGAGGAGAACGGCGAGGACAACCGGGACGGCGAGAGCCACAACCGGTCGTGGAACTGCGGCGTCGAGGGCCCGACGGACGACCCGGTGGTCAACGACCTGCGCGGCCGGCAGCAGCGGAACTTCCTCACCACGCTGCTGCTGTCCCAGGGCGTGCCGATGATCGCGCACGGCGACGAGCTCGGCCGCACGCAGCAGGGCAACAACAACGTGTACTGCCAGGACGACGAGCTGTCGTGGGTGGACTGGGACCTCGACGAGGCCCGCACGTCCCTGCTGGAGTTCGCGCGCCGCGTGGTGCACCTGCGCCGCGACCACCCGGTGTTCCGGCGCCGGCGGTTCTTCTCCGGCTCGCCGGACCGCGGGGGCGAGTCCGAGCTGCGCGACATCGCGTGGCTGTCGCCGTCGGGGCAGCACATGTCGGACGCGCAGTGGCAGGAGGAGCTGGCGCGGGCCGTCATGGTGTTCCTCAACGGCGACGCGATCGCCGAGCCGGACCTGCGCGGCGAGGAGATCGTGGACGACTCGTTCCTCGTGCTGTTCAACGCGCAGCCCGAGCCGGTGTCGTTCACCCTGCCCGACAAGGAGTACGGGGAGACCTGGACGGTGGCGCTCGACACGGACCACCAGCTGAACCCGGGCGACGAGCTGTCCGCCGGCACGCAGCTGAGCCTCGAGCACCGCTCCACCGTGGTGCTCGTGCGCCCGCCGGCGCAGCCGCTGGACCCGGTGACCCAGGCCCCGGCGAGCACGTCGCGGCCGGACGGCGCCCAGGCGCCGGCGCCGAACCCCGTGGGCGGCCCGGCCGGCGACACCGCCACCGGCACCGGTGCCCCCCGCGGCCGCCGGCCGTGACCGTCGAGCGCGGGACCGAGGCCCGCACCCCGTCGCGCCGGCTGCCCGCCCCGGGCCGTCCGTCGCCCACGTCCACCTACCGGGTGCAGCTCGGCGCCGACCTGACGCTGGACGACGTCGCCGGGCGCGTGCCGTACCTGGCCGCGCTGGGCGTCACGCACGTGTACCTGTCGCCGATCCTGCGCGCCGCGCCGGGCTCGACCCACGGGTACGACGTGGTGGACCACGACGAGGTCTCGTCGGTGATCGGCGGCGAGCCCGCGCTGCGCCGGCTGGCGGACGCCGCGCACGCCGCGGGCCTGGGCCTGGTGCTGGACATCGTGCCGAACCACATGGCCGTCCCGACGCCCGTCTGGCACAACCGCGCGCTGTGGTCGGTGCTGGCCGAGGGCCCGGAGTCGCCGTACGCGTCCTGGTTCGACGTCGACTGGTCGGCGGGCGCGGGTGACGTGCTGATGCCCGTCCTGGGCGACCGGATCGGCACGGTGCTCGCGTCCGGCGAGCTGCACCTGGAGCACGAGGTCGTCCCCGGGCAGGGTGACGAGCCGCAGTGGGTGGTGCGGTACTACGACCACGCGTTCCCGGTGCGGCCGGGCACCGAGGCGCTGCCGCTGGCCGAGCTGCTGGAGCGCCAGCACTACCGGCTGGCGTACTGGCGGGTCGCCGACGAGGAGCTCAACTACCGGCGGTTCTTCGACGTGGGGACGCTGGCGGCGATCCGCGTCGAGGACCCCGCGGTGTTCGACGCGACGCACGCGCTGGTGCTGCGCCTGCTGGACGAGGGCGTGCTGGACGGCCTGCGGATCGACCACCCCGACGGCCTGGCCGACCCGGGCGGCTACCTGGAGCGGCTGCGGGAGCGGTCCGGCGGCGCGTGGGTGGTCGTCGAGAAGATCCTGCAGGGCGACGAGGAGCTGCCCGCCGACTGGGAGACCGCCGGCACCACCGGGTACGAGGCGCTGTGGCGGATCCAGCAGGCGTTCGTCGACCCGGGCGGCGGCGCGCGGCTCGGGGCGCTGATGCACCGGCTGACCGGGGACTCCTCGGACGCGCTGCCGGAGATCGTGGACGAGGCGAAGCGGCAGGTCGTGGACCGGGCGCTGTACGCCGAGGTGTACCGGCTGACCGAGCTCGCCGCCGAGGTGTGCCGCGGCGACCTGCGGCTGCGGGACCACACGTGGCGGTCGCTGCACGACTGCCTGGTGGAGCTGCTCGTCGCGATGGACCGGTACCGCGCGTACGTCGTGCCGGGACGCACCCCGCACCCGACGGACGTCGAGGCCCTGGAGTCGGCAGCGCGGATCGCCCGCGAGCGCCTGTCCCCCGAGCGCGCGGCCACGATGGACGTGCTGGTGGACCTGCTGCTCGGCCGGGAGGTCGGCAGCGCGGGGCGCACCCGGGAGCCGCAGCGCGACGAGCTGGTGGTGCGGTTCCAGCAGGTGTGCGGCGCGGTGATGGCCAAGGGCGTGGAGGACACCGCGTTCTACCGGTGGACCCAGCTGGTGGCGCTGACGGAGGTCGGCGGCGAGCCGGGCCGGTTCGCGCTGTCCCCCACCGAGCTGCTGGCCTGGGCGGCGCGCGCGCAGCGGCAGACCCCGCTCGGCATGACGACGCTGTCCACGCACGACACCAAGCGCAGCGAGGACGTCCGGGCCCGGCTGGGCGTGCTGTCGGAGCTGCCGGTGGAGTGGGCGGAGCTGGTGGGCCGCCTGCGCGCGGCGTCCGCGCCGTACCGCAGCGCGCTGCTGGACGGCCGCACGGAGAACCTGCTGTGGCAGACCCTGGCCGGCACGTGGACGGCGGACGGCCCGATCGAGGGCGACCGGCTGGCGGAGTACCTGACGAAGGCGACCCGCGAGGCGAAGGACCGCACGTCGTGGACCGCCCCGGACGAGGCCTACGAGCGGGCCGTGCTGGACGCGGCGGCGCAGGCCCTGGCGGACCCGCGGGTCGCGGAGCTGTTCGGCGCCTGGGAGCACCGGACGCGTGAGCCCGTGCGCGCCGCGACGCTGGGCCAGAAGCTCGTGCAGCTGACGCTGCCGGGGGTCGCGGACGTCTACCAGGGCACCGAGGTGCCGGCCGTGGCGCTCGTGGACCCGGACAACCGCCGGCCCGTGGACACCGCCGCGCTGGCGGCCCGGCTGGCCCGCCTGGACGAGGGCGCCGGACCGCGGGACCTCGCGGACGAGAAGCTGCTGGTGACCTCGCGCGCCCTGCGCCTGCGCCGCGAGCAGCCGGAGGCGTTCGTCGGCCCGGGCGCCGGGTTCGCACCGCTGCCGCACTCCACGGGGCACGTGCTGACGTTCGCGCGCACGGCCGACGGCGAGCCGCGCGTGGTCGTGGTCGCGACGCGGCTGGCGGCGATGGTCGACCGGCTGGGCGGCTGGGCGGACCACACCGTCGCGCTGCCCGACGGCGACTGGCACGACGTGCTCGCGGACCGGCCCGTGGCGGGCGGGGTGCGCCCGCTGGCCGCCCTGCTCGACCGCCTGCCGGTCGCCCTGCTCGTGAGGAGGACCGACGCATGACCAGCCCCGGCACCCCGGCCGCCCCCGCCGCCCCCGGTCCGACCCGGCCCGCGCCGCCGCGTCCCGGCCACGTGTGGGCGCCCGCCGCGCACGAGGTCGCGCTGCACCTGCCCGCGGCCGACGACGCCGGGGCGCAGACCGTCCCGCTGCGCCGGGACGAGGACGGGTGGTGGGCGCCGGACCGCGACCTGCCGCACGGCACGGACTACGCGTTCGTGCTGGACGGCGGCGACCCGCGGCCGGACCCGCGCAGCGCCTGGCAGCCCGCCGGGGTGCACGGGCCGTCCCGGGTGTTCGACGCGTCGCGGCACGACTGGCAGGACGCCGGCTGGGCCGGCCGGGACGTGCGGGGCGCGGTGCTCTACGAGCTGCACGTGGGCACGTACACGCCCGAGGGCACGCTCGACGCCGCCGCCGCCCGCCTGGACCACCTGGCCGCCCTCGGGGTGCAGGTGGTCGAGCTGCTGCCGGTCGCGCCGTTCAACGGGGTGCACGGCTGGGGCTACGACGGTGTCGGGCTCTACGGCGTGCACGAGCCGTACGGCGGCCCGGCCGCGCTGCAGCGGTTCGTCGACGCCGCGCACGCCGCCGGGATCGCGGTGTGCCTCGACGTGGTGCACAACCACCTGGGGCCGTCCGGCAACTACCTGGGCGAGTTCGGGCCGTACTTCACCGACGCCCACCACACGCCCTGGGGCGCGGCGGTGAACCTGGACGGCGAGGGCTCGGCGCAGGTCCGCCGGTGGATCGTGGACTCGGCGCTGCGCTGGCTGCGCGACTTCCACGTGGACGCCCTGCGCCTGGACGCCGTGCACGCCCTGGTGGACGACTCCCCCCGGCACGTCCTCGCGCAGCTCTCGGACGAGGTCGCCGACCTGGCCCGGGAGCTCGGGCGCCCGCTGTCGCTGATCGCCGAGGTCGACCTCAACGACCCGGTGAGCGTCACCCCGACGTCCGAGGGCGGCTGGGGCATGTCCGCGCAGTGGGCGGACGACGTGCACCACGCGCTGCACGCCCTGCTGACCGGCGAGCGGCACGGCTACTACGTGGACTTCGGCACGCCGGCCACGCTGCGCAAGGCGATGCGCGACGTGTTCGTGCACGACGGCGGCTACTCGACGTTCCGCGAGCGCGACTGGGGCCGTCCGGTGCCGGCGGACGTCGACGGGCACCGGTTCGTCGTGTTCGGCTCGGACCACGACCAGGTGGGCAACCGCGCCCTGGGCGACCGGCCGACGGCGACGCTGGACGACGGGGCGCTCGCCGCGTCGGCGGCGCTGGTGCTGCTGTCGCCGTACACGCCGATGCTGTTCATGGGCGAGGAGTGGGGCGCGCGCACCCCGTGGATGTACGTGACCGACCACCCGGAGCCGGAGCTCGCCCAGGCGGTGCGCGACGGCCGGGCGCGGGAGTTCGGCGGGCACGGCTGGGCGGAGATGTACGGCGAGGACGAGTCGACGTTCCGGGTGCCGGACCCGCAGGACCCGGCGACGGCCGCCGCGAGCCGCCTGGACTGGGACGAGCCGGACCTGCCGGGTCACGCGCGGATGCTGGACTGGTACCGCCGGCTCGTGGCGCTGCGCCAGGAGGTGCCGGACCTCGCCCGGGGCGACCGCGCCGCGACGGACCTCACGTGGGCCCCCGACGCCGAGCCCGTGGACGGCGCGTGGGCGGACTGGCTCGTGCTGCACCGCGGGGACGCGCGCGTCGCGGTGAACCTCGCGGACTCCGAGCGCGTGGTGCCGCTGGGCACGGACCGCACGGACCTGACCGTGCGCGCGGCGTGGGCCACGGCCCGCGTCTCGGCACCCGGTCCGGACGGCGGGGA
>JAEWGQ010000049.1 GCA_023388235.1 Actinomycetes bacterium
GAGCGGGGCGCGGGTGCCGGCGGGCGGTCCGGGCGGCGGTCCGGCGTCGCTGGTCGGGGAGCTCAAGCGGCTGCACGCCCTGCACGCCTCCGGCGCGCTCACCGCCGAGGAGTACGCGCGCGCCAAGGAGCGCGTGCTCGGCGGCACGACCACCGGCTGACGCCCGGCCGCGCCCCGGTGCGGGCCTGCGGACGGCGGCCCGGGCGTGCCGGCGCACGGCGGTGCCGCTGCCGACGGGAAGCCCGTCCCCGTCAGCGGCCCGCGCAGGCCACGCAGGTCCGGGCCGTGGGCAGCGCCAGCAGCCGCTCCGCGGGGATCGCCCGGCCGCAGCGGGTGCACGTCCCGTACGTGCCCGCCGCCAGCCGCTCGAGCGCGGCGTCGATGTCCCGCAGCCGCTCCCGCATGTCGTGCGTCAGGGCGTCGAGCATGCGGCGCTCGTAGGCGATCGTCGACCCCTCCGGGTCGTGCTCGTCGTCGGTGACCGACTCGCGGGCCGCCTCGACCACGGCCTCCCGCTCGGCGTCGGTGCCCGCGAGCCGCGCCAGGGCCTCCCGCCGGCGCTCGTGCAGCACCGCCGTGACCTCCGCCGGGTCGAACGCCGTCGTCATCCGGCCAGTATCCGCCGGGTCCTCCCGGGCGGCACGCCGGTCCGGGCGCCCGCGGGTCTTCCGCAGCGGGCGGGTCCGGTGCCATAGTCCGGTCGCCGGGACGGTCCGGCGCCGGGCGAGGGGGCGGGCGATGACGGGCACCGGGGCGACCGACCGGACGGTGGCGCCGGCCGCGCCGCGGGCGGACGTGCGGGCACGGCTCGCCGTCGGCGCCGCCTACGCGGCCCAGGGCTTCGGGTACGCGACGGTCGTGACCGCGCTGCCGGCGTTCAAGCAGCGGCAGGGCATCGACGACACCGCGGTGTCGCTGGTGGTGCTGCTGGTGTGCGCGGCGGCGGCCGTCGGCTCGGTCGTCGCGGAGCGGCTGGCGACCCGCCGCGGGAGCCGGGCCGCGCTGCTGACGGGGCTCGCCGTCCAGGCGGTCGCGCTGCCCCTGGTCGCCGGGTCCACGCCGCTGGTGCCGTTCGTCGCGGGCTTCGGGCTGTACGGCCTCGGGCTCGGCCTGGTGGACGCGTCCGCCGGCATCCAGGGCGTGCTGGTGCAGCGGCGGTACGGGCGCCCCGTGATGTCCGGGTTCTTCGCCTGCTACACGGCCGCCGCGGTCGCGGGGGCGCTCGTGATGTCGGCGCTGGTCGGAGCGGCAGCCGTCCCGGGTGCGGCGGGCGCGCTGGTCGTGGCGGCGGTCGTGCTGGCAGGCGTCCTGCTGCTCGGCCGGCCGCGCCTGGTGGCGAGCGACCTGCCGCTCGGCGCCGGCACCGACCCCGCCGTCGGTGCCCCGGCGGGCCCGGCGGGTGGTGCGGCGCCCGGCACCGCCGTGCCCGGCGTGGCCCCCGGCGTGCTGGTGCCGCCCGCGCCCCCGCGCCGGCCGCTGCCGACCCGGGGCATCTGGACCGTCGGGAGCATCGTGCTCGCCGCGTTCGTGGCCGACTCGGCGGTCAGCACCTGGAGCACGGTGTACCTGCACGACGTGCTGCGCGCCTCGGCCGCCGTGGCGCCCCTGGGGTACGCGGCGTACCAGGCGGCGATCCTCCTGACGCGGCTCGCGGGCGACCGGATCGTCGCGCGCACCGGCCGCGGGCCGCTGGTGGCGGGCACGGCGCTCGCGGCCGCCGCGGGCCTGGTCGTCGTCGCGCTCGTGCCCGCCCCGGCCGCCGCGGTCGCGGGGTTCGCGGTCGTCGGCGTCGGCGTCGGGGCGCTCGTGCCGCTCGCGTTCTCGGCGGCCGGGGACCTCGACCCGGCCCGCGTCGACGAGGTCGTGGCCCGGGTGAACCTGTTCAACTACGTCGGGGCGGTCCTGGGCGCGGTCGCCGTGGGGCTGCTGGCCGACGGCCCGGGGCTCGCGCCGGCGTTCCTGCTTCCGGCCCTGCTCGTCGCCCCGGTCGCGGCTGCGGCCCGCTCCCTCACCCCCGCCCCACCCGCCACAGCCCGCTGACTCCGTCTGCCCGCGGGCGTCCGCTGACCCCGTCTGCCCGCGGGTGTCCGCTGACCCCACCCCACCCGCCGCCCGCGTACCCCGCCTCGCCCGCCGCCGCTCGCTGACCCGCCCCGGCCGCGGGCGCCCGCTGACACCGCCCGTCCGTTCCAGGCCCCCGCCCCCGGGCCCGCGTCTCCGCTGCCGACCCGGAGATCGCGTGGCGGTCGGCCTGCGTCGCACGTTCGGAGTCTCCGAACGGGCGCGCGGGTTCCCGATCGGGTGGCCGCGCCGCTGAGTGGAGGGTTCTGGCGGGACACGCCGGGCGTGTCGGGCAGAACCCTCCCCTCACGGGGCAGCAGAGCCGGGTCACGGGGAGTGAGCCGAGGTCGGGGCCAGTGGCCTCGGGCCGTGGGGCGTCGGGCCTGCGTCGCACGTTCGGAGTCTCCGAACGGGCGCGAGGGTTCCCGATCGCGTGGCCGCGTCGGTGAGGGGAGCGTTCTGCCGGGACACGCCGGGCGTGTCGGGCAGAACCCTCCCCTCACGGGGCCGTAGAGCCCGGTCACGGGGAGTGAGCCGAGGTCAGGGCCAGTGACCTCGGGTCGTGGGGCGCTGGGCCTGCGTCGCACGTTCGGAGTCTCCGAACGGGCGCTCGGGTTCCCTATCGCGCGTCCGCGTCGGTGAGGGGAGGGTTCTGCCGGGACACGCCGGGCGTGTCGGGCAGAACCCTCCACTCACGGCGGTCGGGCCCCGGCGAGAGGACGGGCGCACGGGCACAGGTCCCGGGGTGGGCGGGACGTGCGCGTGGGCGCGCCGGTGCCGGGACGCCGGAGCAGACTGGACCTCCCCGAGTCGAGGAGGCCTCCCGTGCAGACCAGCGTGCACCCGTTCCTGTGGTTCGACCGCGAGGCGGAGCAGGCCGCCGCGCTGTACACGTCGCTCATCCC
>JAEWGQ010000050.1 GCA_023388235.1 Actinomycetes bacterium
ACCTCGGCGGGGTGGGGCGGGGGCCGAAGACGGCGGTGCCGACGCGGACGATCGTCGCGCCCTCGGCGACCGCGAGCTCCAGGTCGCCGCTCATGCCCATGGACAGCGCGCGGGCGTCCGCGGTCCCGGGCGCGCCCGACCCCACGACGGCGTCGCGCACCGCACGCAGGCGCGCGAAGCCTGCGCGCACCACGGCCTCGTCGGGCGAGTTCGCGCCGATCGTCATGAAGCCTGCGAGCCGCAGTCCGTCGAGCGCGGCGACCGCCGTCGCGAGGGCGGGCGCGTCGTCGGGCCGCACGCCCGACTTCGACTCCTCGCCCGAGACGTTGACCTGCACCAGGACGTCGAGCACGCGGCCGTCGCGCGCGCAGCGCGCCGCGAGCGCCTCGGCGAGCGCGAGCGAGTCCACGCTCTCGACCCCGGTCGCGGTGGCGAGGACCTGGTTCACCTTGTTGCGCTGGAGGTGCCCGATCATGTGGACCTCGACCCGCCCCGCCGCCACGAGGCCGGCGAGTTCAGGCGCCTTCGCGACGAGCTCCTGCACGCGGTTCTCGCCGATCAGGTCCGCACCGGCCTCGACGACCGCGCGCACGGCGTCGCCGGGCTGGGTCTTCGTCGCCACGAGCAGCCGCACGTCCGACGCCGCACGCCCGGCCGCGCGCGCGGCGTCGTCCACCCGGGCCCGCACCCGGTCGAGGTTCTGCGCGATCTGCGCGGGCAGCACGGACGACGGCTCGGGGAGGGGCATGCGGCCAGTCTAGGTAGTCACTCCTCGTGCATCGCCAAGCGACTGGATCGAGCCCTCCTCCCTCCACGCGCCGAGAGAGATGGTGAGTATGGGTAGCTGTCGAGAGGCCGCTACGTCCGCACACAGCGCTCCGCCGAGTGCATGGCAGACGTTCTCCCATGTCCCGTCCCGCGTCCAGTCGGCGAAGTGGTGGGACGCGGTGCTCGTCGAGCCGTAGGCGGCGCGCAGCGTCGGCCAGGAGGCGCCCGTGCGGACCTTGGCAAAGATCGCGTCAACGCTCCTGCGGGCGCGGTCTCCTCGCCCTCGGGAGAACAGAGGAGCGATGGCCCCCCACTCCTCATCCGACAGATCCCGGGGCAATACGCCGATTCCGTGCTCTCTGTGCCACACCTCGGCGGCACACGGGGCTCCTCCGCGACGGGCTTCGCGGTCCTCGAGGACCGCCACGGTGGCGTCCAGTACGTTCAACGCGACGTGGCGGAGCTCGGGCCGCTTGACCGCGCGCAAGGACCCGAGCGTCCCGTCGTCAGCTGCAAGACTCGACACGTGCTCAACAAGGTCGTCGGCACCACGAGCTTCCACCATGTCGCAGACTGAGAGCCAGACGTGGTCTTCCACGAGGTCGGCATCGAGTGACGCGCATGCGCACGGAGGAACGTCGGCCTGGTAGCGGCCCCTGCAGCGATATCCACGGTAGCCCCAGGAGAGTGTGCTCGAGTCGGCGCCCGTGTACGTCCTGCCGCACGGAGAGGTCATCCTCCCGGAGAGTGGGTACGCCGAGCGCCTTCGCGACGGGGTTGTTCGACGAAAGCGTGCTACGAGCGCGTCCGCGTCGCTCTCGCTGACGATTCTCGGTAGAGAGATCCTGACGCTCTCGCCCCAGAGCGGCTCGCCGTCCCGTCCACGGAGAGCATGCCGCCCCCGGAAGTGGATGACGGCGTCGATGGTCGCGGTGGAGAGGACCCTGCTCCGCAGGTTGCCCTCGGTCCAGGGGCGTCCCGAACGGGTTGGTCGACCCTCGATGTTGAGCCTGGCTGCCGCCGCGGCGAACGACACGCCGTCGCGGAGAACGAGGTCGACCGTCTCGGTGATCGTCCGAGCCTCCGACTGGTCGATCTCGAGGTGCGGTGACGAGAGCTGGTCTCTGGCGACGCGGTACCCGAAAGGCGGTCTTCCGCCGATGTGAGGGGCGCCGGTCGATTGCGCCTTTGCCTGAAGTCCACCTTGCGTCCGACGGCGGATGTCATCCACCTCGGCAGCAGCGCGTGCAGCGAGGACCTCCACCACCGCGCGCCCCAACCGGCACAGATCGTCGACCCTCAGCGACGACACGGCGAGCGCGACCCCAGCGGCGGCCAACGCGTCCACGGTGTCCCAGATGTCTCGTCCTGAACCGAGCCGGTCGATGCTGTCGATCACCACGACCTCGAAGTCGTGTCGCTCGGCAGCGGTCACGAGCGCCGAGAACCCAGGCCGTCGGGAGGGCGCGGAGAGTCGTGAGACACCGAGGTCGACGAAGGATCGAAGGTAGCGCCAGGAACTGTCGTCCGCGTAGGCACGGACTGCGTTCTCCTGGCGAACGAGGCCGAAGCGAGCTGCCTGACGCCTCTGACTGACTCGTTGATACCCGACCGCGCGCGAGCCCGCTGACACGTTGGATGAAGACTCCACGGTGCACCCCTGCTGCTCCTGAACGGCCGACCATCGGCACATGTGTTGGTCGGGAGAGTAGCCATCGCCCCCGACACGCGCGGTGAGCCGCAGGAGTGCTGTACTACCTCGCGATCGGGGCGGCCGTGCCCGCGGTGAGGCGCAGCAGGTCCGCGGGCGCCAGACCGACGTCGAGCCCGCGGCGCCCGCCCGAGACGTAGACGGCGTCGAACGCGAGCGCGCTGTCGTCGAGGAACGTGCGGTGGGGCTGCTTCTGGCCCAGCGGCGAGATCCCGCCGACGACGTAGCCCGTCGCGTGCTCGGCCGCGGCGGGCTCGGCCATGCTCGCCTTCTTACCGCCTGCGGCCTTGGCGAGCGCCTTCAGGTCGAGCTGTCGGTCGACCGGCACGATCCCCACCACGAGCGGGCCGCCATCGACCACGGCGAGCAGCGTCTTGAACACCTGCTCCGCGGGCACCCCGATGGCCGCGGCCGCCTCGAGCCCGAAGGACAGCTCGCTCGACGGGTCGTGCTCGTACGGGTGGAGCGTGTGCGCGACCCCCTCGCGCTCGAGGAGGGCGACCGCGGGCGTGCCGGCGTGCGCGGAGGACTTCGACTTCTTGGCCACGGCCCGATTCTGCCGCAGCGGCGAGCTAGACGTTCACGTCGAGCAGCGAGCCGATCGCGTACGTCACGCCCATCGCGACCGCGCCGCCGACGACGGTTCTCACCGTCGCGCGGCGCGTCGGCGCGTTGCCGAGGCGCGCCGACCCCCAGCCGGTGAGGACGAGCGCGAGCACGACGGCGACGAAGGTGAGCGGGATGCGGATGGTCGTCGGGGCGAGGAGGATCGCCGCGAGCGGCAGCAGCCCGCCGACGGTGAACGACACGATCGAGGCGACCGCGGCCTCCCACGGGCTCGTGAGCTCGTCGGGGTCGATGTGCAGCTCGGCGTCGGCGTGCGCGGCGAGCGGGTCGCGCTCGGTGAGCTGGACGGCGACCTGGCGTGCGAGGTCGGGCGTCAGACCCTTCGCCTCGTAGATGCCGGCGAGCTCGTCGAGCTCCTCGTCCGGCATCTCCGCGAGCTCGCGGCGCTCGGTCGCCAGCAGCGCCTTCTCGGTGTCGCGCTGCGTGCTCACCGAGACGTACTCGCCCGCGGCCATCGACAGCGCGCCCGCGAGCAGCGCCGCGCCGCCCGCCGTCGCGATGACGGGGATCGACGTGCTCGTCGCCGCGACGCCCACGACGACGCCCGCCGTCGACACGATGCCGTCGTTCGCGCCGAGCACTCCCGCCCGGAGCCGGTTGAGCCGCGAGCCCGTGCTCTCCGGGTGGTGGGGCTCGCCGGGGTGCCGCCCGGTGCGCGGTGCGTCGCTCATGATCTCACCGTAGGGCGCTGCCGCCGGAGCGCGACCGGTGGCGCGAGACCGTCGACCACGACCGCCGCGCGTCCTCTACCCTGCACCGCGTGACGCAGGGGAACTCCACGGACGACAGGCCGACGACGCGCGCGGAGCGCTACGAGCACGGGCGGGCGGTGTTCGGCGCGGTCAACGAGGCGGCGCCCGCCGCGATCGCCGAGGCGCTCGCGGACGTCTCGCCCGAGCTCGAGCACCAGATCTCGGCGTGGGCCTACGGCGAGATGTACGCACGGCCGCACCTGGAGCCGCGCGACCGCCAGCTCGTCACGCTGGGCATGCTCGCCGCGCTCGGCGGGTGCGAGGCCCAGCTCGACATCCACGTGGGCACCGCGCTCGACGTCGGGCTGACGCCCCGGGAGATCGTCGAGGCGCTCCTCCAGTCGGCCGTGTACTGCGGCTTCCCGCGCGCCCTCAACGCGACCGCGGTCGCGAAGGAGGTCTTCGCGCGGCGCGGGCTCCTGCCGGTCGAGTGAGGGCCGGGCCCGGACGCCCGGACGCCCGTGCGCACCCGGCCTACAGCGGCCCGACGGCGAGCACCGTCACCACGGGCTCGCCCGCCTCGTCGCTCGCCGCGAGGTCGACGCTCGCCGTGATCGCCCAGTCGTGGTCGCCCGCCGGATCGTCGAGCACCTGCCGCACGAGCCACGTGCCCGCGGGCACCACGCCGCCGGGGGCGTGCTCCGCCGTCGGGCCCTCGTGGCCTGCGGGCAGCTCGGCGCCCGCCTCGACGACGCGGAACAGCGCCGCGGAGCGGGCGCCGGGCCCGATGCCGATCGCGTCGTCGCCCTGGTCCTCGAAGAGCGGGTCGAGCGCGTCGCCCCACGCGTCCGCGTCCCAGCCCGCGCCGCCGTCGAGCGCGCCGAGCGCGCGGTAGTCCTCACGCGCCGCGAGCTCCACGCGCTTGAACAGCGCGTTGCGCACGAGGCGGCGGAACGCGCGCGGGTTGCCTGTGACGGGACGCGTCGGCGCCTCGGCCCCCGCCCCGGAGAGCGGGCCGTCGCCCACCTCGGTGTCCGCGTCGTCGTCGACCGGGTGCGCCAGGCGCTCCCACTCGTCGAGGAGCGACGAGTCGACGCCGCGCACCAGCTCGCCGAGCCACTCGACGATCTCCTGCACCTCCTCGGTGCGGTGCTCCTCGGGGACGACCTGGCGCAGCGCCCGGTAGGCGTCCGCGAGGTAGCGCAGCACCACGCCCTCCGTGCGCTCGAGCCCGTAGACGGACACGAACTCCGCGAACGTCATGGCGCGCTCGACCATGTCGCGGACCACGGACTTGGGGGAGAGCTCGGCGTCCGCGACCCACGGGTTGGACCGCTTGTACATCGCGAACGCGGGCGCGAGCAGCTCCTCGAGCGGCTTGGGCCACGTGATCTCCTCGAGCAGCGCCATGCGCTCCTCGTACTCGTACCCCTCGGCCTTCATCGCGGCGACGGCCTCGCCCTTGGCGGCGTTCTGCTGGGCGTAGAGGACCTGGCGCGGGTCGTCGAGCGTCGCCTCGATGACGGAGACGACGTCGAGCGCGTGGGTCGCGCCCTCGACGTCGAGCAGGTCCAGGGCCGCGAGCGCGAACGGCGACAGCGGCTGGTTGAGCGCGAACTCGCGCGGCAGGTCGCCGACCAGGCGCACGCTCGGGCGGTAGCCCGCGGGGCGCGACGGGTCGGGGACGCGCACGCGCTCGACGATGCCCGCCACGCGCAGCGAGCGGTAGATGCGGAACGTCTGGCGCACGTGCTCGCGGCGCTGCGACTCGGTGTCGTGGTTCGCGAGGAGGAGGTGGCGCATGGCCTCGACCGGGTCGCGGCGCGGGTCGCTCGCGTCGGCCTGCCCGCCGCGACCGTGCTGCGCGGTGCGCGCGAGGACGTTGAGCACCATGGCGTGCGTGACGGTGAAGTGGCTCGTCAGCGGCTCGGGCTCGGCGTCGCGCAGGCGCTCGAACGTCGCGTCGGTCCAGTTGACCGAGCCCTGCGGCGCCTTCTTGCGGACGATCTTCTTGAGCTTCTTCGGGTCGTCGCCCGCCTTGGCGAGCATCTTGCGGTTCTCGATGACGTGGTCGGGCGCCATGACGAGCACCTCGCCCACGGTGTCGTACCCGGCGCGGCCCGCGCGCCCCGCGATCTGGTGGAACTCGCGTGCCGTGAGGTGGCGCATGCGCTCGCCGTCGAACTTCACGAGGCTCGTGAGCAGCACGGTGCGGATCGGCACGTTGATGCCGACGCCGAGCGTGTCCGTGCCGCACACGACCTTGAGCAGGCCCGCCTGCGTGAGGCGTTCGACGACGCGCCGGTACTTGGGCAGCATGCCCGCGTGGTGCACGCCCACGCCGTGCCGCAGGAACTTGCTGAGCGTCTTGCCGAACCCGGTGCCGAAGCGGAAGTCGCCGAGCTCGGCGGCGATCGCCTCCTTCTCGGACTTCGTCGCGACGTTCATCGACAGCAGCGACTGCGCGCGCTCGACCGCGTCCTTCTGGGTGAAGTGCACGACGTACACGGGCGCGCGGCGCGTGCTGACGAGCTCCTCGATGACCTCGGTGAGCGGCTCGACGACGTAGCTGAAGTGCAGGGGGACCGGCCGCTGCGCGGTGGTCACCTCGGCGACGGGCCGACCGGTGCGCTCCTCGAGCTCCTCGACGAACCGGGTCGTGTCGCCGAGCGTCGCGGACATGAGCAGGAACTGGGTGTTCGGCAGCTCGAGCAGCGGCACCTGCCACGCCCAGCCGCGCTGCGGGTCGGCGTAGAAGTGGAACTCGTCCATCACGACCTGGCCGATGTCCGCGTCCGGGCCCTGCCGCAGCGCGAGGTTGGCGAGGATCTCCGCGGTGCAGCAGATGATCGGCGCGTCGGGGTTCACCGCCGAGTCGCCGGTCATCATGCCCACGTGCGCGGAGCCGAAGGCCTCGACCAGGGCGAAGAACTTCTCGCTCACCAGGGCCTTGAGCGGCGCCGTGTAGTACGTGCGGCGGCCCTGGGCGAGCGCGACGAAGTGCGCGGCGGTCGCCACCAGGGACTTCCCGGAGCCGGTCGGCGTCGAGAGGATGACGTGGGAGCCCGTCACGAGCTCGAGCAGCGCCTCGTCCTGGTGCGGGTAGAGCGCGAGGCCCTGGTCGGCGGCCCAGCCGGTGAACGCCGCGTAGAGCGCGTCGGCGTCGTGCGGGTTCGCGGGGACCCGGTCGGCGAGGGTCGATCGGGAGGCAGCCACCCGCCGATCCTTTCACGCGGCGCGCGCCCCTACAGTGGGCGACCATGAGCACCGCCGACACGACCCCGCCCGCCGTCGAGATGTGGACCGACGGGGCCTGCAAGGGCAACCCCGGGGTCGGCGGGTGGGGCGCCCTGCTGCGGGCGAACGGCCACGAGCGCGAGCTGTTCGGCGGCGAGGCCGTCACGACGAACAACCGCATGGAGCTGCGGGCCGTCATCGAGGGGCTGCGGGCCCTGAACCAGCCCTGCCGCGTCGACCTGCACGTCGACTCGCAGTACGTGATGAACGGCGTGACGAAGTGGGTCGCCGGCTGGAAGCGCAACGGCTGGCGCACCGCGGACAAGAAGCCGGTGAAGAACCAGGACCTCTGGGAGGCCCTGGACGCCGAGGTGGCACGGCACGCCGTGCGCTGGCACTGGGTGAAGGGGCACGCCGGCGACCCGGGCAACGAGCGGGCGGACCAGCTCGCCAACCGGGGCGTGGACCAGGTGCGCGCGGGCTGAGCACCGCGGGCCGGGCGCCGCTGCCCCTGCCCCTGCACGCGTCCCGCGCCGCGCCGCCGTGCGCCGGCACCCATGTGGTCCAGACCAGTTACGCTGCCGGGTGTGCCCGCCGAGGGGCACACCCGCCTGCTCGTACCGGAGGTCGCCCCATGGAACGTCCCGTCGTCGTCGCCATCGCCGAGGGCCTGCACGCCCGCCCCGCCGCCCTGTTCGTCGCCGAGGCCGGCAAGCAGCCCGTGCCGGTGACCGTGCGCAAGGAGGGCGGCGCGCCCGTCCAGGCGGCCAGCATCCTGGGCATCATGACGCTCGGCGCCGCGGCCGGCGACACCGTCGTGCTGGCCACCGAGACCGACGGCGCCGAGGCGGAGGCCTCCCTCGACGCCCTCGAGGCGTTCCTGCGGCAGACCGAGATCGCCTGAGCGGTCCCCGCGCACGACGACGGCCCGCGGCTCCCGCCGCGGGCCGTCGTCGTGTCCCTAGAGGCCGAGCTCCGCGAGCACCGGCAGCGCGTCCCGCACGGCCGCCCGGCCGGCGTCCGCGGTCGGGGCGGCGACGGCGAGCGCCGCGACCCGCCGGCAGTCCTCGAGGCTGACCTGCTCGAGCACCGCGGCCACGTCCGCGAGCGCCCGGGGCGTCATCGACAGCGAGCTCACGCCCAGGCCGACGAGCACCGGCGCGAGCGCCGGGTCGGCCGCGGCCTCGCCGCAGACGCCCACGGGGCGGTCGTGCTCGGCGCCGCCGCGGCAGGTGGCCGCGACCAGCTGGAGCACCGCCGGCTGCCACGGGGTCGACAGGGCCGCGAGGTCGGCGAGCTCGCGGTCGGCGGCCATGGCGTACTGCGTGAGGTCGTTGGTGCCGAGGCTGGCGAACCGGGCGCTCGCGAGCACCGGCCCGGAGCACAGCGCCGCGGCCGGCACCTCGACCATCACGCCGGCCTGAGTCAGGCCGTGCTGCTCGCACCGCGCGACGAACGCCGACGCCTCGTCGGGCGTCGCCACCATCGGGGCCATCACCCAGACCTCGGCGGACTCGGCGGCCGCGGCCTGCGCGATCGCGTCGAGCTGCCGCTCGAGGACCTCGGGGTGCCGGGTCGCGGTGCGCAGGCCGCGCACCCCGAGCGCCGGGTTCGGCTCGCCCTCGGCGGTGACGAACGGCAGCGGCTTGTCCGCGCCCGCGTCGAGGGTCCGGACGACGACCTTGCGGCCGGCGAACGCGGCGAGCACGGTGCGGTACGCCTGCACCTGCTCCTCGACGGTGGGCTCCTCGGTGCGGCCCAGGAAGCAGAACTCCGTGCGGAACAGGCCCACGCCCTCGGCGCCGGCGTCCGCGGCGGCCTGCGCCCCGGACGGGTCGGCGACGTTCGCGAGGAGCTGCACGCGGTGCCCGTCGGCGGTGCGCCCGGGCCCGGTGAACGTGCGGTCGCGGCGGGCGCGGGCGCGCTCGGCGGCCGCGAGGTCGTCCGCCGACGGCTCGCGCAGCACGGTGCCGGCGGAGCCGTCGACCACCACGGTCTCGTCGTCGGCCAGGTCCGCGGCGCCGGGCACGGCGACCACGGCGGGGATGCCGAGCGACCGGGCGAGGATCGCGGTGTGCGACGTGGGGCCGCCGCCGACGGTGACGATCGCGACGACCCGCGCGGGGTCGAGCGTGGCGGTGTCGGCGGGCGCGAGGTCGTGCGCGACGAGCACGAAGGGCCGGCCGGGGTCGGGGACGCCGGGCGGCCGGACGCCGGTGAGCCGGGCGACGACCCGGTCGCGGATGTCCGCGACGTCGCGCGTGCGTTCGGCCATGTAGCCGCCGAGGCCCGCGAGCTGGTCGATCACGACCGCGGCGGCCTCCCAGACCGCGCGCTCGGGGGTGCGCCGCTCGGCGCGGACCCGGCGCACCGCGTCGGCGGCGAGCGCGGGGTCCGCGGCCATCGCGGCCGCGACGGTCAGCACCTCGGCGGACGTGCCGGTGGCCGTGGCGGCCGCGGCCGTCAGGTCGGCCTGGACGCCGGCGGTGGCGGCCTCGACCGCCGCGCAGGCCTCCTCGACGTCCGCGCCGGCGGGCAGGTCGGTGGCCGGGGGCTCGGCGACCGGGGCCGGCATGGTCACGACCATGCCGGCCCCGGTCCCGGGGCTGACCCCGACGCCGCGCAGGGCGACGGTCACGCCGTGCCCCCGTCCGTGCGGCGGGGCGTGTCGGGCGCCGGGGCGTCGACCGTCGTCGCGCCGGTGCCCGCACCCACGGTCGCGGGGACGGCGGCCTCGTCGGCCACGCCCTCGGCCACGGGGTCGTCCTCGCGTCCCGGGGTCTTGAAGTTGAACTTCTGGATCATGAACCGGAACAGGAAGTAGTAGATGACCGCGTAGACCAGGCCGATCACGATGATCAGCAGGGGCTGCGAGGCGATCCGGAAGTTCAGCAGGTAGTCGATCGCGCCGGCGGAGAACCCGAAGCCGCTGCGGATGTCGAGCGCGTTGACCAGGGCCAGCGAGGTGCCGGTGAGCACCGCGTGGATTGCGTACAGCGGGTACGCCACGTAGACGAACGCGAACTCGAGCGGCTCGGTCACGCCGGTGACGAACGCGACGAGGGCGGCCGAGCCCATGATGCCCGCGATGACCTTGCGGTTCTTGGGCTTCGCGGTGTGCACGATCGCCAGGGCGGCGGCCGGCAGGGCGAACATCATGATCGGGAAGAAGCCGGTCATGAACGTGCCCGCGGTCGGGTCGCCGTGCAGGAACCGGGCGATGTCGCCGTGCCAGACGTCGCCGGCCGCGTCGGTGTAGTCGCCGAACTGGAACCACGGCAGCGAGTTGAGCAGGTGGTGCAGGCCGAACGGCAGCAGCAGGCGGTTCAGGGTGCCGAAGACGAAGCCGCCGACGACGGTGGAGCCGGTGACCCAGTCGCCGACCGAGGTGAAGCCGGCGTCGAAGGCCGGGTAGATGAGCGACGCGACGACGGCGATCAGCACGGCGGCGCCGGCGGTGACGATCGGGACGAAGCGGCGGCCGCCGAAAAAGGCCAGGTACGGGGGCAGCTTGATCCGGTAGTACTTCTGGAACAGCAGCGCGGCGACGAGGCCGATGATGATGCCGCCGAGGACGCCGTAGTTGATCAGCTCCTGGCTGGGTGCCCCGAGACCTTGCTGGACCGCGTGCAGGACCAGGGCGTTGTAGTCGCCGTTGGCGGCCGCGTCGAGCGCCGCCGGGTCCGCGGAGTCCAGCACCCCCTGGGCGCCGATCTCGGCGGGCTTGCCGAGGATGTACGGGGACAGGGCGTCGGTCACGCCCTTGAACACCAGGTACCCGACCAGGGCGGCCAGGCCCGTGGAGCCGTCGGCCTTGCGGGCGTACCCGACCGCGACGCCGAGGGCGAACAGCAGGGGCAGGTTGCCGAGCAGGGCGTTGCCGGCGGCGGCGAGCACGTCGGCGACCGGCAGCAGCCAGTCGGCGTTCGCGCCGAGGCCGTCGGCGCCGAGCATGTCGGCCTGGCCCAGGCGCAGCAGCAGGGCTGCGGCGGGCAGGGACGCGATCGGGAGCATCAGCGAGCGCCCGATGCGCTGGAGCTGCGCGAGCCCGGGGATGCCCCGCTTGGGGGCGTCGACCGTGGTGGCGGTCATGGTCTCTCCTCGTCGAAAGTACGGCTGGGGGGACTGCGGCGGCCCGGCGTGCGGGACCCTGGCGAGCGACGGCGGGCCCGGGGACTTGCGTCCGCGGCCCCCCGTCCGGCAAGTTGTCTGGACCAGTTGCGGTCAGAGTGGTCTAGACCGGAAGATGTGTCAAGCACCACATCCCGACCGCACGCCGGCACGAGGCGTCCGGACGACGTCGACCGAGGTGGGAGGGTGAGCCCGTGCACGCGCAGCAGCGGACCGCCGCCCCGGCGGCGTCGACCGAACCCCCGGCCCCGCGCCCGGGGCACAAGTACCAGGCCGTCCGGTCGTACCTCATCGACCTCGTCGAGCGGACGCTGCAGGTCGGGGACGCCATCCCGTCCGAGCGCGCCCTGTGCGAGCGGTTCGGGGTCTCCCGGATGACCGTGCGGCAGGCCGTCGACGCGCTGGTCGGCGAGGGCGTGCTCGTGCGCGAGCAGGGGCGCGGCACGTTCGTGGCCCCCCAGCGCATGGACTTCGAGATGCGGCTGACCACCTTCGGCGAGGAGATGCGCCGGCGCGGCATGCGGCCCGACACCCGCGTGCTCGACGCCCGCACCGTGCCCGCGTCCGGCGAGGCCGCCGACGCCCTCGGCACCGACGCCGGGGCGCCGCTGCACCACCTGTGGCGCGTGCGGTACGCCGACGGCACCCCCATCAGCATCGAGCAGCTCTGGGTCCCGGTGGCGCTCGCGCCCGACCTGTTCGCCGGCGGGCCGCCCGCCAGCCTGTACGACGCGCTGCGCGAGGTGGGGCTCGACCCGGCGTGGGGCGAGGAGACGCTCACGGCGTCCGAGGCGACCGACGAGGAGGCGGAGCTGCTGGGCCTGCGCGGCACGCGCGCCGTGCTCCGCGCGACCCGCCGCACGTTCTCCACGGACGTACCGTGCATGTACTCGCGGGCCTGCTACCGCGGGGACCGCTACAGCGTGTGGGTGCCGCTCAGCGCGCCCGGACCCGCGCTGGTGCCCCGGGTGCGCGCCGGGCAGCGGGCGGACCAGGTGGGTGCGCAGTGACCGACGGGAGGAACCGGATGACGCGTGCGGACACCGGCCAGGCGGCGGCGATCCTCGCCGGCCTCGGCGGCGTGGACAACATCGACGAGATCGAGCCCTGCACCACCCGGCTGCGGTCGCTGGTCAAGGAGCCGGGCCGGGTCGACCCGGCGGCCCTGCGCGCCGCCGGCGCCTTCGGCGTCATGGTGTCCGGGCGCGTGGTCCAGGTCGTCATCGGACCCAGCGTCGACACCCTCGCGTCCGACCTCGAGGACCTGCTGTGACCCGCCGGCCCCGCGCCGGGCGCCCCTGACCCCACCGACCGAGCCACCTGAAGGAGAACACCCATGAGCACCAAGGCCGAGCAGATCCTCGCCGGACTGGGCGGCGACGCCAACATCATCGACCTGGAGCCGTGCATCACCCGGCTCCGCGTCGAGGTCGAGGACGCGTCGAAGGTCAGCGAGCCGACCCTCAAGGCCGCCGGCGCGATCGCCGTCGTGCAGTCCGGCACCGTCGTGCAGGTGATCGTCGGTCCCGAGGCCGACACCCTCGCCTCCGACATCGAGGACCTGCGCTGATGGCGGCACTGACCGTCCTGGCGCCGGTCACGGGGACCGTCCGGGCGCTCGCCGACGTGGACGACCCGGTCTTCTCGGGCGAGATCGTCGGGCCGGGCCTGGCGATCCAGCCGGACCCCGACGCCGGCCGGGCGGTCGTCGCCCCGGTCGCGGGCACCGTCGCCAAGCTGCACCCGCACGCCTTCGTGCTGCTGGCCGAGGGCGGGCGGGGCGTGCTCGTGCACCTCGGCATCAACACCGTCCAACTCGGCGGCGCGGGGTTCACGCTGCACGTCGCCGAGGGCGACGTCGTCGCGCAGGGCCAGACCCTGGTCGAGTGGGACCCCGCCGCGATCGAGGCCGGGGGCCGGTCGGCGATCTGCCCCGTCATCGGGCTCGAGGCGCAGCCGGACTCGCTGACGCGGCTCGCCGAGCCCGGGACGACCGTGACCGCCGGGGACCCGCTGCTGGCGCTGGACTGACCTGCGCGCCGGGTGCTGACCCGGGCGCCGGCCGGTGCCGCCCCGCGCGGGTCCCGGCCGGCGTCCCGGGTCGACCCGGACGTTCTGGTCGATACTGGGCGGATGCTGCCCAGACCGTCCATCCGGGACCGGCTGCGGGGGCTGCCCGCGCTGACCGGGAACCTGCCCGAGGTCGACCCGTACGCGCTGCCGAACGACCCCGTCCAGGCGTTCGAGGAGTGGTTCGGCGCCGCCGTGGAGGCGGGCGTGCCGGAGCCGCACGCCATGGTGCTCGCGACCGCCGGCGCCGACGGTGCGCCGTCGGCGCGGGTCGTGCTGCTCGCCGACGTGGCGGACGGCGCGTGGGTGTTCGCCACCGACGCCCGGTCCCGCAAGGCGCTCGACCTCACCGCGCACCCGCGCGCCGCGCTGACCTTCTACTGGCAGCCGCTCGGCCGGCAGGTCCGGCTCGCGGGCGCCGCGCGCCCGCTCGCCCCCGAGGTGTGCGCGGCCGACTTCCTCGCGCGCTCGCCGAGCGCCCGGGCGGCGGCGCTCGCCTCGCGGCCCGGCGAGGTCCTGCACTCGGTGGCGGAGATGAGCGCCGCGGTGGTGGAGGCCCGCACGCGCGTGGACCGCGAGCCGCGCCTGGTGGTCCCGACCTGGCAGCTGTGGGCGGTCGAGCCCGACGAGGTGGAGCTCTGGCAGGGCGACTCCGACCGGGCGCACCTGCGCGTGCTGTACCGGCGCGAGGACGGGCGCTGGTCCCGGCACCTCGGCTGGCCCTGACGGTCTAGGGCGCGCCGGGCGTCCCGGCCGCCGGCGGCAGCGTGTCCGGCGCCACGTCGGAGGCCCGGGCCGCCGCCGCGTGCAGCAGCCGCTCCAGCGGGCCGCGGCCGAGCGCGGCGTGCCACGCCCAGCAGGCGGCGACGGTGCCGCCGAGCAGCAGCAGCCACGTCCGCGCGTCCGGCTCCCACACCGCGTCGTCGCCGAGCACGGCGACCACCACCAGGTGGCCCACGTAGGCCGTGAGCGCGAGGGCCCCGGTGGCGGCGACCGGGGCGACGGCCCGGGGCGCCGCGTCGCCGAGCACCAGGCACCCGGCCAGGACGGCGAGCGCGACGCCGGTGTTGGCGACCACCTCGAGCGTCGTGGACGCGTGCGGCTCGGTGGTGACCAGCGCCACGAGGGCCGGGTCGCCCGCGAGCGCCCGGGTCAGCACGGCGGCGGCCCCGTGGCCCAGCACCGCGAGCGCGACCCCGGCGCCGAGCAGCCGCCGCCGGACGGCGGGGGAGCGCAGGTCCATGCGCCCGACGGCCAGCCCGGCGAGCACGTACGCGAACCACACGACGGCCGGGTAGTACGGCCCCGTCAGCAGGTCGGTCCAGGCGCGGCCGGGCAGGGCCCCGAGGGCGGGACCGGCGGCGGTGCGCAGCACGGGGCCGAGCGCCGCGACGGCCACCGCCCCGCCCAGCAGCCGCCGCGGGTCGGTGCCGAGCAGCGGGACGACGCACGCGAACAGCACCGCGTACGTCGGCAGGATCACCGCGACGGGGGTGCCGAGCAGCTCGACGGCGACGCCGATCGCCAGCACGAGGAAGGCCCGGACGAGCACGCGGGTGCGGGCCTGGACGCGGCGGGTGCCGGCGACCGGGGCGGGGCCGCCCGACAGCAGCGCCACGGACACGCCGGCCAGCAGCACGAAGAGCGCGGCGGGCCGGCCGTCGGCGACCTGCGCCAGGGACCAGGGCCACGGGTCGCGCGGGCCGCCGGGGCCGACGTGCGCGGTGACCATGCCGAGCACGGCCAGGCCGCGGGCCACGTCCACCCCGGTGATCCGCTCCATGCGGCCACGCTAGCGGCGCCGGCCGCCGGGGGCCCCTGTCTCGACCAGCGGGACGCGCCGTACCGCCCACTGGAACGCACCCCGCTCACCCGCCTACAGTCGGCAGGTGACCGACACGCACCCGGCCGAGGTCTACACCCACGGCCACCACGACAGCGTGCTGCGCTCCCACCGGTGGCGCACCGCGGAGAACTCGGCGGCCTACCTGCTGCCCGCCCTGCGACCGGGCCTGTCCCTGCTCGACGTGGGCTGCGGCCCGGGCAACCTCACCGTCGACCTCGCGGCGCGGGTCGCGCCCGGCGCCGTGGTCGGGGTGGACCGGTCGGAGGCCGTCCTGGAGCTCGCCCGCGCCGAGGCCGCGCAGGCCGGGGCCACGACCGTGACGTTCCGTGAGGGCGACGCCTACGCGCTGCCGTTCGACGACGGCACGTTCGACGTCGCCCACGCCCACCAGGTGCTGCAGCACCTCGCCGACCCCGTGGCCGCCCTGCGCGAGCTGCGCCGCGTCACGAAGCCCGGCGGCGTGGTCGCCGTCCGCGACGCCGACTACGCGGGCATGACCTGGTACCCGCCGTCGCCCACCCTCGACGAGTGGTCCGCGCTGTACCACGAGGTCACGCAGGCGAACGGCGCCGAGGCGGACGCCGGGCGCCGGCTGCACTCCTGGGTGCTGGAGGCCGGGTTCGACGACGACGCGCTCGTCGTGACCGCCGGCGTCTGGTGCTACGCCTCGCCGGAGGACCGCGCCTGGTGGGCCGACCTGTGGGCCGACCGCTGCGTGCAGTCCGACTTCGGGCGGCAGGCGGTCGAGCACGGCCTGGCCGACGAGGTGGCGCTCGAGCAGCTCGCCGCCGGCTGGCGCGAGTGGGGCACCGCGCCCGACGGGTGGTTCGCCGTGCTGCACGGCGAGGTGCTCGCCCGGGTGTGACCCGTAGGGTGGGCCCGTGCGCATCGCCAGGTTCACCACCGGAGACGACCCCCGCTACGCCCTCGTGGAGGGCGAGCCGGGTCAGGAGCAGCTCGTCGTCATCACCGGCGACCCGATCTACACCCCGGTGCAGCCCACCGGCGAGCGGATCCCGCTCGGCGACGGCGTGCGGCTGCTCGCCCCGGTGATCCCGCGGTCCAAGATCGTCGGCGTCGGGCGCAACTACGTGGACCACGCCGCCGAGATGGGCAACGAGGTGCCCACCGCGCCCCTGCTGTTCCTCAAGCCGAACACCTCCGTGGTCGGCCCGGATGACCCGATCGTGCTGCCGGACTGGACCGAGGAGGTCTCGTACGAGGCCGAGCTCGCCGTCGTCATCGGCAAGGTCACGAAGGACGTCGCGCCCGAGCACGCGCTCAGCAAGGTCTTCGGCTACACGGTGGCCAACGACGTCACCGCCCGCGACGCGCAGCGGACCGACGGCCAGTGGGTCCGGGCCAAGGGCTTCGACTCCGCCTGCCCCATCGGCCCGTGGATCGTGCCCGGGCTCGACGTCGACGACCTCGCCGTCCGCTCGCGCGTGAACGGCGAGCCGAAGCAGGACGGCCGCACGTCGCAGATGGTCTTCGACGTGGCCGCGCTGATCTCCTACATCTCCGAGGTCGTCACGCTCCTGCCCGGCGACGTGATCCTCACCGGGACCCCGGCCGGCGTCGGCCTGCTCGCCGAGCGGGACGTCGTCGAGGTCGAGGTCGAGGAGATCGGGACGCTGCGCAACCCGGTGCTGCGCCGGTCCTGACCCCGCACCCCGACCCGGTGGGCGCCCCCGCCGGGGCGCGGTGAGTGGTCGCGCCCCGGTACGGTCGCGCCCGTCGACGAGAGGACGTGCAGGGTGGACGCGCAGGCCGTGCTGGACCGGCTGACGGAGGCGCTGTACACGTACTGGCTGGTGTACGTGCTCGTCGGCGTCGGCGTGTGGTTCACCGTGCGCACGGGCGCCGTGCAGGTGCGGCTGTTCCCCGCGATGCTCCGGCAGGTCGTCGCCTCCCGCGGCGGCGCCGAGGGCGGCATCTCGTCGTTCCAGGCGTTCGCGGTCGGCCTCGCGTCCCGCGTCGGCACGGGCAACATCGCCGGCGTCGCCATCGCGCTGACCCTCGGCGGGCCGGGCGCGGTGTTCTGGATGTGGGTGGTGGCCGCCCTCGGCATGGCGACGGCGCTGGTCGAGGCCACGCTCGCGCAGGTGTTCAAGGTCCGCGCGGACGACGGCACGTTCCGCGGCGGCCCCGCGTACTACATCGAGCGCGGGCTCGGCTCCCGGCGGTGGGGCGCGGTGTTCGCGCTGCTGCTCGTGTTCACCTTCGGCTTCGCGTTCACCATGGTGCAGTCGAACACCATCGCGGACACGTTCGCGACCTCGCACGGGGTCCCGGTGCAGGTCACGGCGGTCGTGCTGGTGCTGCTCGCCGCGCCCGTGCTGTTCGGCGGGGTGCGCCGGGTCGCCCGGGTGTCCGAGGTGCTCGTGCCCGTGATGGCCGTCCTCTACCTGCTGATCGCGGCGGCCGTCGTGGCGCTCAACGCCGGCGCGCTCCCGGACGTGCTCGGCCAGATCGTCCGCGGGGCGTTCGGCCTCGACACCGCGCTCGCCGGCACGGCCGGGGGCGTGCTCGCGGCCGTGCTCAACGGGGCCCGCCGCGGGCTGTTCTCCAACGAGGCGGGCATGGGCTCGGCCCCGAACACGGCGGCCACCGCGACGGTGTCGCACCCCGTCAAGCAGGGCCTCGTCCAGTCCTTCGGCGTCTTCGTGGACACGATCGTGGTGTGCACCGCCACGGCGTTCATCGTGCTGTGCGCCGGACCGGCCGTGTACGTGCCGGGGCAGACCGCGCAGAGCGCCGGCGCCGCCCTGACCACCCAGGCCGTCGCGCACGAGCTCGGGTCGTGGGCCGTGCCCCTCATGAGCGCCGTGGTCTTCGTCTTCGCGTTCAGCTCGATCCTGGGCAACTACTCCTACGCCGAGGTGAACCTCGCGTTCCTCGGGGTCCGCGGCCGCGCGCTGACCGTCCTGCGCGCCGGGGTGTGCGCGGCCGTCGGGGGCGGGGCGCTGCTCGCGCTCACCGCGGTCTGGGCGGTGGCGGACGTCGCGATGGCGCTGATGGCCACCGTCAACCTCGTGGCGGTCCTGCTCCTGTCCCGGTGGGCGCTGGGGGCGCTCGCGGACTTCCGCCGCTCGCGGCAGCCGGGCCAGGACGAGCGCTTCGCCGGCCGGGGGAACCCGCTGCTGCCCGGGGACGTCCCCGGCGACGTCTGGACGGTGCCCGAGCCGGTCGGGAGCGTCCTGGGCGCTCGCTAGGGTGGACGGGTGAGCGCCACACACGTCCCCGAGTCCTCCGCCAGCGCCGTCCGCGTCCGCTTCTGCCCGTCCCCCACGGGGACGCCGCACGTCGGCCTGATCCGCACCGCGCTGTTCAACTGGGCGTACGCCCGCCACGTCGGGGGCACGTTCGTCTTCCGGATCGAGGACACCGACCCGGCGCGCGACTCCGAGGAGTCCTACCAGCAGATCCTCGACGCGCTGCGCTGGCTCGGCCTCGACTGGGACGAGGGCGTCGAGGTCGGCGGCCCGCACGAGCCGTACCGGCAGTCGCAGCGCATGGACCTGTACGCCGACGTCGCCCGCCGGCTGCTCGAGGGCGGGTACGCCTACGAGTCGTTCACCACGCCGGAGGAGGTCGAGGCCCGGCACCGCGCCGCCGGCCGCGACCCGAAGCTCGGCTACGACGGCCACGACCGGGACCTCACCGAGGAGCAGAAGGCCGCCTACCGCGCCGAGGGCCGCGAGCCCGTGCTGCGCCTGCGCATGCCCGACGAGGACGTCACGTTCACCGACCTCGTCCGCGGCGACGTCACCTTCAAGGCCGGGTCGGTCCCGGACTACGTGATCGTCCGCGGCAACGGGCACCCGCTGTACACGCTGGTCAACCCGATCGACGACGCCCTCATGGGCATCACGCACGTGCTGCGCGGCGAGGACCTGCTGTCCTCCACGCCCCGGCAGGTCGTGCTGTACCGGGCGCTGCTGGAGCTCGGCGTCGCGACCGTCATGCCGCAGTTCGGGCACCTGCCGTACGTCATGGGCGAGGGCAACAAGAAGCTCTCGAAGCGCGACCCCGAGTCCAACCTGTTCCTGCACCGGGAGCGCGGCTTCACCCCCGAGGGCCTGCTCAACTACCTCGCGCTGCTGGGCTGGTCGATCGGCCCCGACCGCGACATCTTCACGGTCTCCGAGCTGGTCGAGGCCTTCGACGTCGCCGACGTGAACCCGAACCCGGCCCGCTTCGACCTCAAGAAGGCCGAGGCGATCAACGCCGAGCACGTCCGGCTGCTCGCGCCCGACGACTTCCGCGACCGCCTGGTCCCGTACCTGCACCGCGCCGGGCTGGTCCCCGCCGACTCGTACGCCGACCTGGCGCCCGCGCACCGCGCCCTGCTCGACGCCGGGGCGCCGCTGATCCAGACCCGGGTGACGCTGCTCGGCGAGGCCGTCGGCATGCTCGGCTTCCTGTTCGTGGCCGACGACGCCCTCGTGGTGGAGGAGGACGCCCGCGGCGCCCTCAAGGACACCGCGCCGCAGGTGCTCGACGCCGCCGCCGCGGCGCTCGCCGCCCTGCCGGAGGACGGGTTCACCACCGCGGCGACGCAGGAGGCCCTGCAGGCCGCTCTCGTCGACGGCCTCGGCCTCAAGCCCCGGTTCGCGTTCACGCCGCTGCGCGTGGCCGTCTCCGGCCGCCGGGTGTCGCCGCCGCTGTTCGAGTCGCTCGAGATCCTCGGCCGCACCGCCACCCTGGCCCGGATCGCCGCGCTGCGCGCGTCCCTGTGACCCGGCCCGCGGTCGACGGCGTCCTGTTCGACGTCGACGACACCCTGGTCGACACGCACGGGGCGTTCGCCGAGGCGCTCGCCGCCGTCACGCGCGCGTGGCTGCCGGACCTCGAGCCGGCCCGGGACGGCGAGGTGCTCGCGCGCTGGCGGACCGACGCGCAGGGCTGGTACCGCAGGTACACCCGCGGCGAGGTGGGCTACCGCGAGCAGCGGATGGCGCGCGCCAACGAGCTGCACGCGGTGTTCGGCGGGCCGGCGCTGGACGACGACGCGTACGACCGCTGGAACGCGCTGTTCGAGGAGCGGTTCACCGCCGCCTGGGCCGCGCACGCCGACGCGGCCGCCGCGGTCCGGCACCTGCTCGACGCGGGGATCCGGGTCGGCGCGCTCAGCAACGTCGCCACCGACTACCAGGTGCGCAAGCTCACCCGGGCCGGGCTCGCGGCGGACGTCCCGCTGCTGGTCGGCGTCGACACCCTGGGGTTCGGCAAGCCGGACCCGCGGGTGTTCGCGGAGGCGTGCCGGCGGCTCGGGACCGAGCCCGGGCGCACGGCGTACGTCGGCGACGAGCTCGACGTCGACGCCCGCGCGGCGACCGCCGCCGGCCTGCGCGGCGTCTGGCTCGCCCGCCCGGGGCTCGGGTCCAAGGGCGCCCGCGAGCTGCACGCGCTGCCCACGGACGTCGTGATCGCCTCCCTGGACGAGCTGCCCGCCGCGCTCGGCCTCTGACGGCGCGGCGTCAGCGCCGCACGGCGCGGTAGCAGTCGGTCCGGTAGGGCAGGGGCACGCTCGCCCGCCCGCGCAGGGCCGGGTGCGTCGCGGCGAGGTCCTCGACCTCGGCCAGCAGCGCCTCGCGCTCGGGGGCGGGCAGGGTCAGCAGGTGCGACCGGGACGCGGCCATGTCCCGCAGCGCCGCGGGCCGCACGGCGTCGGTCCACGTGACGACGTGGTGCTCGACGGGGCCGCACGCGACGAGCTCCGCCCCCAGCGCGGGCGCGCCCCCGTGCGGCTCCAGCGGGTCGCCGCGGTGGATGATCTCCTCGTACGCCGCGAGCCAGTCCGCGCCCGCGGGCGAGTCGGTGTCCCGCACGTTCCACAGCACGGCGAGCACGCCCCCGGGGCGCAGGACGCGCGCGATCTCGGCCGCCGCCCGCGGCCCGTCGAACCAGTGCCACGCCTGGGCGACCGCCACCGCGTCGGCGGACGCGTCCGGCAGGCCGGTCCGCTCGGCGGAACCGTCCCGGACGTCCACGCCCGGCAGGCCCGCGGCGAGCGCGGCCCGCATCCCGGCGGACGGCTCGACGGCCGTCACGCGCCGGCCGGGGCCGCCCAGGGCCACCAGCCGCTCGGTGAGCTTGCCGGTGCCCGCGGCGAGGTCCACGAC
>JAEWGQ010000097.1 GCA_023388235.1 Actinomycetes bacterium
GGTGGACCGCCGCGAGCTCGTCGTCCGTGAGCTCCCAGAGCTCGACGGGCGGCTCGTGCTGCTCGCAGGCGCGCACGCACGCCCCGGCGACCTCGTGCGCGACCCGGAACGGCACGCCCTGGCGGACGAGCCACTCGGCGACGTCGGTCGCGAGCGAGAAGCCCTGCGGCGCGAGCGCCGCCATGCGGTCGGTGTCGAACCGCAGCGTGGCGACCATCCCGGCGAACGCGGGGAGCAGGACGGTGAGGGTGTCGACCTGGTCGAACACCGGCTCCTTGTCCTCCTGCAGGTCCCGGTTGTACGCGAGCGGCAGTCCCTTGAGCGTGGTCAGCAGGCCGGTGAGGTCGCCGACCAGCCGGCCGGCCTTCCCGCGGGCCAGCTCGGCGACGTCCGGGTTCTTCTTCTGCGGCATGATGCTCGACCCGGTGGAGTACGCGTCGTCCAGGCGGACGAAGCCGAACTCGACGGTCGACCAGAGGACGACCTCCTCGGCGATCCGGGAGAGGTCGACGCCGAGCATCGCGGACACCCAGGCGAACTCCGCGACGACGTCGCGGGACGCGGTGCCGTCGATGGAGTTCTCCGCGGGCGCGTCGAAGCCGAGCTCGGCCGCGACGGCCGCCGGGTCCAGCCCGAGCGACGAGCCGGCGAGCGCCCCGGAGCCGTACGGGGAGACGGCGGCGCGGCGGTCCCAGTCGGCGTACCGCTCGACGTCGCGCAGCAGCGGCCACGCGTGCGCGAGCAGGTGGTGCGCGAGCAGGACGGGCTGGGCGTGCTGCAGGTGCGTGCGCCCGGGCATGATCGCGTCGCCCGCCGCCTCGGCCTGAGCGACGAGCGCGTCGACCACGTCGAGGGTCAGGCCGGCGATCGCGCGGGCCTCGGTCCGCAGGTACATCCGCACCAGCGTCGCGATCTGGTCGTTGCGCGACCGCCCGGCGCGCAGCCGCCCGCCGAGGTCGGCCCCGGCGCGCTCGATCAGGCCGCGCTCCAGGGCGCCGTGCACGTCCTCGTCGGACTCCGCGGGCCCGAACGCGCCCGACTCGACGTCCGCGAGCAGCCGGTCGAGGGCGTCGAGCATCCCGGCGAGCGCCGCGTCGTCCAGCAGCCCGGCCGCGTGCAGCACCCGGGCGTGCGCCTTCGACCCCGCGATGTCCTGCGGGGCGAGGCGCCAGTCGAACTGCGTCGACCGCGACAGGGCCGCGAGCGCGTCGGCGGGGCCGCCGGCGAACCGGCCGCCCCACAGCGCGCCGGCCTGCTCAGGCACCGATGCCGCCCTGCGAGCCGAGGTCCTCGCCGTTGCCGAACTGCACGTCGCGCGCGGCGGCGAGCTTGGACGACAGGCCGTAGATCTCGATGAACCCGCGCGCGGCCGACTGGTCGAAGGTGTCGCCCGAGTCGTAGGTCGCGAGGTTGAAGTCGTACAGGGAGGTCTCGGAGCGGCGGCCGGTGACGGTCGCGCGCCCGCCGTGCAGCACCATGCGGACCTCGCCGGAGACGTAGCGCTGGGTGTCGTCGATGAAGACGTCCAGCGACTTCTTCAGCGGCGAGAACCACTGGCCGTCGTAGACCAGCTCGGTCCAGCGCTGCTCGACCTGGCGCTTGAACCGGGCCTGCTCGCGCTCGATCGTCACGTTCTCGAGCTCCTGGTGCGCGGCGATCAGCGCGATGGCGCCCGGCGCCTCGTACACCTCGCGGGACTTGATGCCCACCAGGCGGTCCTCGACGATGTCGATCCGGCCGACGCCCTGGGCGCCCGCGCGGCGGTTCATCTCCTGGATCGCCTGCAGCGGGGTGACGGGCACGCCGTCGAGCGCCACCGGGACGCCGCGGTCGAACGTGATGACGACCTCGTCCGCGACCGGCGGGAACGTCGGGTCGTCGGTGTAGGTGTAGACGTCCTTGGTCGGCTCGTTCCAGATGTCCTCGAGGAACCCGGTCTCCACGGCGCGGCCCCACACGTTCTGGTCGATCGAGAACGGGTTGTGCTTGGTGGTGGCGATCGGGAGCTTCTTGCGCTCGGCGAACTCGATGGCCTTGTCACGGGTGAGCGCGAGGTCGCGGACCGGCGCGAGGCACTTGAGGTCGGGGGCGATCGAGGTGATGCCGACCTCGAACCGCACCTGGTCGTTGCCCTTGCCGGTGCAGCCGTGCGCGACCGTGGTGGCCCCGAACTGCCGGGCCGCGCGCACCAGGTGCTTGACGATCACCGGGCGGGACAGGGCGGACACCAGCGGGTACCGGTCGAGGTACAGGCCGTTCGCGCGCAGCGCGGGCATGCAGTACTCGGCGGCGAACTCGTCGCGGGCGTCGGCGACGTAGGCCTCGACGGCGCCGCAGTCGAGGGCGCGCTGCCGGATGACCTCGAGGTCCTCGCCGCCCTGGCCGACGTCGACCGCGACGGCGATCACCTCGGCGCCGGTCGCCTCGGCGATCCAGCCGATGCCCACGGAGGTGTCCAGGCCGCCCGAGTAGGCGAGGACGACGCGCTCAGTCATGTGTCTTCTCTTTCGTGTCTGCGGTGCGGGGGGATGTCGGTGGCGCGCCGGGTCAGCCGGTCTGCGCGAGCTCGAGGAACCGGGCGGCGATCGCGGGGCCCTCGGGTCCGTCGGCGCCCTCGCGGGCGATGACGAGGACGGTGTCGTCGCCGGCGATCGTGCCGAGCACGCCGGGCATGACGGAGTGGTCGATGGCCGAGGCGAGGAACTGCGCCGCGCCCGGCGGGGTCCGCAGCACCACGAGGGCGCCGGACGCCTCGGCGGTCACCAGCAGCTCGGAGCACAGCCGCGCGAGCCGGGCGGCGAGCGCCTCGGCGTCCGTCACCGGCGCGGGGCTGCGGTCGCCGCCCTCCCCCGGCACGGCGTACGCCAGGGCGCCGACGGGCGTGCGGATCTTCACGGCGCGCAGCTCGACGAGGTCCCGGGAGAGCGTCGCCTGCGTGACGGTGACCCCCTGGTGCGCGAGCAGGTCGGCCAGCTCGGACTGCGAGTGCACGGACTGCCGGGACAGCAGGTCGCGGATCAGCGCGTGCCGGGCGGCCTTGGTCGCGGGGATGCGGCCGGTGGACGTCCCGACCTCGTCGGCGGTCACGACGCCCGCTCCAGCAGCCAGGCCAGCAGCGCCTTCTGCGCGTGCAGCCGGTTCTCGGCCTCGTCCCAGACCACCGACTGCGGGCCGTCGAGCACCTCGGCGGTGATCTCCTTGCCGCGGTACGCCGGCAGGCAGTGCAGCACGAGGGCGCCGGGCGCCGCGAGGGCGAGGGCCGCGGAGTCCAGCCGGTACGGGACGAAGGGCTGCTCGCGCGCGGCGGCCTCGTCCTCCTGGCCCATCGACACCCAGGTGTCCGTGGCGACCGCGTCGGCGCCCGCGACAGCGGCCGCGAGGTCGTCGGTGACGGTGACGGACCCGCCGGTGCCGGCCGCGATCCGCTCGGCCGCCGCGACCACCGCGCCGTCCGGCCGGTACGCCGCCGGGGTGGCGATGCGCACGTGCAGGCCCGCGGTGGCGCCGCCGAGCAGGTAGGACTGGGCCATGTTGTTCGACCCGTCGCCGGTGTAGGCGAGCGTCCGGCCGCGCAGCGCCTCGACGCCGCCGGAGTGCTGCGCGAGCGTCAGCAGGTCGGCGAGCACCTGGCACGGGTGGAAGTCGTCGGTGAGGGCGTTGACGACGGGCACGCCCGCGTGGGCGGCCATCTCCTCGATGCGGGACTGCGCGTGCGTCCGCCAGACGATCGCGGACACCTGCCGGCCGAGCACGCGGGCGGTGTCGGCGACCGACTCCCGCACCCCGATGCGCGCGAGGTTGCCGTCCACGGCGAGGGGGTACCCGCCGAGCTCGGCGACGCCGGTCGTGAACGACACCTGGGTGCGCAGGGTCGGCTTGTCGAAGATGATCGCGACCGCCTGCGGGCCGGCGAGCGGCTGCCGGGCGAACCGGTCGTCCCGCAGGCCGAGGCCGAGCTCGAGCACCTCGGCCTGCTCGGCCGGGGTCAGGTCGTCGTCGCGCAGGAAGTGCCGGGTCACCGTGCCGCTCCGAGGTCGTGCGGCAGCGCCGCGAGGAAGTCCGTGAACGTGGCCGCCTGCTCGCGCGTCAGCACGTAGGGCGGGGCGAGGCGGATCGCCTCGGGCGTGCACGGGTTCACCACGAACCCGGCCGCCAGCGCGCGGGCCGCGACGTCCGCCGCGACCGGGGCGGTCAGGCCGACGGCCATCAGCAGCCCCTCGCCCCGGACCTCCGCGACGAGCGGGTGGCCGAGCGCCGCGATCTGCTCCCGCCACCAGGCGCCGAGCCCGGCGACGTGCGCCAGCAGGCCGTCGCGCTCGATCACGCCGATGGTGGCCAGCGCGGCGGCGGACGCCACGGGGTTCCCGCCGAACGTCGTGCCGTGCTGCCCCCGGCCGAGCAGGCCGGCCGCGCGCTCGCCGTACGCGACGACGGCGCCGACCGGGAACCCGCCGCCGAGGCCCTTGGCGAGGGTGACGACGTCGGGCCGGATGCCGCCGCCGAGGTGCGCGTGCTGGTGCGCGAGCCACGCCCCGGTGCGGCCCATGCCGGTCTGCACCTCGTCGAGCACCAGCAGGGCGCCGTGCTCGGCGGTGAGCTCGCGGGCGCGCACCAGGTACCCCGGGGGCAGCGGCCGGACGCCGGCCTCGCCCTGGACGGGCTCCAGGAACAGCGCGGCGACCCGGTCGCCCCCGGCGCCCTCGAACGCCGCCTCGAGGGCCGCCGTGTCCCCGAACGGGAGGAACTCCACCCCGCCCGGCAGCGGCTCGAACGGCTCGCGGTACGCGGCCTTGGAGGTGAGCGCCAGCGCGCCCATCGAGCGGCCGTGGAACGCGCCCTCGAGCGCGAGGACGCGCGTGCGCCGGCCCGCGGGGCCCTCGGCGTTGCGGCGGGCCATCTTGAACGCGGCCTCGTTCGCCTCGGTGCCGGAGTTCGTGAGGAACACCCGGGACCCCTCCGGCGCGTCCGCGACCGCGAGCAGGCGCTCGGCGAGCGCGATCTGCGTGGGGCTGGCGAAGAAGTTCGAGATGTGGCCGAGGGTGCCGAGCTGCGCCGAGATCGCGGCGGTCAGCGTGGGGTGCGCGTGACCCAGCGAGTTCACCGCGATGCCGCCGAGCAGGTCGAGGTACCGGGTGCCGTCGGCGTCCCACACGTACGGGCCCTCGCCGCGGACGAGCACGCGCTGCGGCGCGCCGAAGGTGTCCATCAGCGCGTGGCCGTAGCGCTCGGTCCAGTGCGCGACGGAGTCGGTGCCCGCCAGCGCGGACACCTCGGGCGGCGTCAGGTCGGTCACTCAGCTCACCTCGGGGACGTGGGGGGTGTGCGGCAGGTCGACGCGCGGGATCGGCGCGGTGAACGGCGACGGCACCGGCTCGTCGTCGGGGAGCACCATCGTGCCGATGCCGTCGGAGGTGAACACCTCGACCAGGATCGAGTGCGGCTGCCGCCCGTCGATGACGTGCGCCCGGCCGACGCCGCCCTGCACGGCCCGCCAGCAGGCCTCCATCTTCGGCCGCATGCCGGCGTCCAGCCCCGGCAGCAGGTCGGCGAGCGCGCCGGCCCGGATGCGGCGCGCGAGCGACGTGCGGTCCGGCCAGGACGTGTACAGGCCCTCGACGTCGGTCAGCACGATGAGCTTGCGGGCGCCGAGCGCGACGGCCAGGGCCGCCGCCGCGGTGTCCGCGTTCACGTTGAGCACCTGCGTGGGGTCCTCGACGTCGGGCGCGACGGTGGACACGACCGGGATCCGGCCCGCGTCCAGCAGGTCGTGCACCGCGCCGGGGTTGACCTCGACGACGTCGCCGACCAGGCCCACGTCCACCTGCCGGCCGTCCACGGTCGCGGTGCGGCGCCGGGCGCGCAGCAGGCCGCCGTCCTCGCCCGACAGGCCGACGGCGTACGGGCCGTGCGCGTTCAGCAGGCCGACGAGCTCGCGGGACACCTGGCCGGTGAGCACCATGCGCACGACGTCCATCGCCTCGGGCGTGGTGACCCGCAGCCCGCCCCGGAACTCGGACTCGATGCCGAGCCGGTCGAGCATCGCGTTGATCTGCGGGCCGCCGCCGTGCACGACGACCGGCCGCAGGCCCACCTGGCGCAGGAACACCATGTCCTCGGCGAAGGCGCGCTTGAGCCCCTCGTCGACCATGGCGTTGCCGCCGTACTTGACCACGACGAGGGCGCCGGCGAACCGCTGCAGCCACGGCAGGGCCTCGACGAGGACCTCGGCCTTCTGGTCCGGGCGCAGGTCGGTGCGGGTGTCGAACGCCGCGTCGTGCGGCGGGGGTGCTTCGAGGCTCATGTCGAGTACGCGCTGTTCTCGTGGACGTAGTCGTGGGTCAGGTCGTTGGTCCAGACGGTCGCGGTCGCGTCGCCGGCGTGCAGGTCGATGTCGACGCGCACCTCGCGCGCCGCGGCCAGGTCGACGCCCTCGCGGGGGTCGCCGACGCCGCCGGCCCGGCAGACCTGGACGCCGTTGATGGCGACGTCCAGGGCCGCCGCGTCGTACGGCGCGACGTCCTCGGGCACGGTACCGACGGCGGCGAGCACGCGGCCCCAGTTGGGGTCGTTGCCGAAGACGGCCGCCTTGAACAGGTTGGACCGGGTGACCGCGCGGGCCACCGCCACCGCGGCGTCCTCGGTGCTCGCCCCGGTGACGGTGACGGCGATGTCGTGCGACGCGCCCTCGGCGTCCGCGACGAGCCGGCGCGCCAGGTCCGCGCACACGGCCGCGACCGCGGCGCCGAGCTCCTGCGGGTCGGGCGTCACGCCGCTCGCCCCGGACGCGAGCAGCAGCACGGTGTCGTTGGTCGACATGCAGCCGTCGGAGTCCACCCGGTCGAACGTGGTCCGGGTGGCCGCGCGCAGCGTCGCGTCCGCCTGCTCCGCGGTGAGCACCGCGTCGGTGGTGAGGACGACGAGCATCGTCGCCAGGCCGGGCGCCAGCATCCCCGCGCCCTTGGCCATGCCGCCGACGGTCCAGCCGTCCCCGGCCACCGCGGCGGTCTTCGACACGGTGTCGGTCGTCATGATCGCCTCGGCGGCCTGCGCCCCGGCGTCGGGGGCGAGCGCGGCGGCCGCGGCGTCCACGCCCGCGAGCAGCAGCGGCATCGGGAGCCGCTCGCCGATCAGGCCGGTGGAGCAGACCAGGACGTCGCCGGCGGACACCCCCAGCACCTGCGCGGCGTGCTCGGCGGTGCGGTGCGTGTCGCCGAACCCCTCGGGCCCGGTGCAGGCGTTGGCGCCGCCGGAGTTCAGCACGACCGCGGACGCCACGCCGTCGGACACGGCCTGGCGGGACCAGACGACGGGCGCGGCGACCACGCGGTTGGACGTGAAGACGCCGGCGGCGACCTGCAGCGGCCCGTCGTTGACGACGAGCGCGAGGTCCGGCCGGCCGGACGGCTTGAGCCCGGCCGTCACGCCGGCGGCGCGGAACCCGGCCGGAGCGGTGACGCCCTGGGTGGCGGTGTCGGTCACGGGGCGACCCCCTCGGTGGTCAGTCCGGTGCGCTCGGGCAGGCCGAGCGCCAGGTTCAGCGACTGCACCGCGGCGCCCGCGGTGCCCTTGACGAGGTTGTCCAGCGCGCAGACCGCCACGACCCGGCCCGCCGCCTCGTCGACGGCGACCTGGACGAGCGCCGTGTTGGCGCCGGTCGTCGCCCCCGAGGCCGGCCACTCGCCCTCCGGCAGCAGCTCGACGAACGGCTCGCCGGCGTACGCGGCGGCCCAGGCGGCACGGACGGACGCGGCGTCGGCGCCCGCGGCGAGCGGTGCGGTCACGGTCGCCAGGATGCCGCGGGACATCGGCACCAGCACGGGCGTGAAGGACAGCCGGACGCCGGACGCGCCCGCCACGGCCAGGTTCTGCCGGATCTCCGGGACGTGCCGGTGCGTGCCGCCGACCGCGTACGGCTGGGCGGACCCCAGCGCCTCGGAGGCCAGCAGGTGCGGCTTGAGCGTGCGGCCGGCGCCGGAGTACCCGACGGCGAGGACGGCGACGACGTCGGCCGGGTCCACCAGGCCGGCGGCGACGCCCGGCTGGAGCGCGAGCGTGACGGCGGTGACGTTGCAGCCGGGGACGGCGACGCGGCGGGCGCCGGCGAGCAGGGCGCGCTGCGCGGCCGGGGTGGTCTCCCCCGCGTGCAGCAGCTCGGGCATCCCGTAGGGCCAGGTGCCGGCGTGCTCCGTGCCGTAGAACTGCCGCCACGCGGCGGCGTCGGTCAGCCGGTGGTCGGCGCCGAGGTCCACGACGACGGCCGGGTCGCCCCGGTCCGCGAGCGCCGCGGCGATCTCCCCGCTCGCGCCGTGCGGCAGCGCCAGGACGACGACGTCGTGCCCGGCGAGCTCGTCGACGGTGGTCGGGGTCAGCACGCGGTCGGCGAGGGAGCGCAGGTGCGGCTGGTGGGCGCCGAGCGGGCTGCCCGCGTTGGCGTGCGCGGTGAGCGCGCCGACCTCGGCCTCGGGGTGGCCGAGCAGGAGCCGCAGGGTCTCGCCGCCGGCGTACCCGGAGGCGCCCGCGACGGCGACGGAGAAGGACATGTGCATGACCATACATCCCTCTGCACGATGATTCATCCACCCTGCGGGCGCGCCGCTCACCTGCCACGCTGGGTCCCATGCTGGTCGACCCGCTCGTCGCGTGCGGCATCGCCGGGCTGAACGTGTACGCCGCGGTCCTGGTGCTCGCGCGGCCCCGGCTGTTCGGGACGCGGCTGTACCGGCCGATGCTGGTCAACCTCGCGCTGTCCGTCGCCCCGCTCGCCGTGCTGGGCCTCACGGTCGCCGGGGTGCTGGCCGTCGTGACGCTCTGGCCGTCGCAGGCGGCGGTGCTCGCCGTGCTCGTCGTCGGCGGGCTCACGTGGCTGGTGCTGCTGCCGAACTCGGGGTACCTCGTCACCGAGCTCAACCTGTCGCACCGCCGCCCCGGGGAGGCGGTCCCGCTGTGGTACGACATCGTGCTCGTGCTGACGCTCGCCACCTCCGGCGTGCTCAACATGCTGGCGAGCGTCTACCTCGTCCAGGTCGACGCCGTGCTGCTCGCCTACCCGAACGACGAGGACGCGTTCACGCGCCCGCTGCCCTGGGTGGTCGCCGTGGCGACGCTGGTCCTGGCGGCGTTCGGGATCTACCTCGGCCGGTACGTGCGGTTCAACACCTGGGACCTGCTGCACCCGGCCGCGTTCGCCCGGCGGCTCGCGGGGCACCTGCGGACGCCGGGGACCGCCCGGACCGCGCTCGCGTTCACCGCGACCCACGCGACGTTCTTCGCCCTCATGTACCTGGTCGTCGTCGCTCCCGCCGTCCGCGGGACCTGAGGCCCCCGGGCGCCGCGCCGGTCTCGCTAGGGTCGGGGCCGTGACCAGCACCCCCGTCTCCCCCGCCCGCGCCGCGCTGCACGCCGGCCCCGCCGTCGACGCGCCCACCGCCGGCGGCGTCCTCGTGCTCGCCGGCGGCGGGTACGCGGTCCGCGCCGAGCACGAGTACCGGGACGTCACCGCGTTCCTCGCCGCGCACGGGGTGCGGTGCTGGTGGCTGGACTACCCGGTGGCGCCCGCGCGCTACCCGCAGGCGCTGCACGAGGTGCTGCTCGCCCTCGCCGACCTGCGCGCCGGGCGCCGCGGCGGGGCGGCGGTGGCGGGCCCGCTGGCCGTGCTCGGGTTCTCCGCCGGCGGGCACCTGGCCGGCACCGCCGCGACGGCCACCGACGCCGAGCGGGACGCCGCCGCACGGCTCGCCGGGCTCGACCCCGCCGAGGTCCGCCGCCCCGACGCCGCCGTGCTGTGCTACCCCGTCGTCTCGATGGTCCGGCACCCGCACGTCGGCTCCCGGCTCAACCTGCTCGGCGACGTCGAGGACCCCGCGGCGCGCGCGCTGTCGGTCGAGGAGCGCGTCGACGCGGGCACGCCGCCGACGTTCCTGTGGCACACCGCCGACGACGCCTCGGTCGCGGTGGAGCACTCGCTGGACGCCGCCGCCGCGCTGCGCCGCCGGGGCGTGCCGGTGGAGCTGCACGTGTACCCCAGCGGTCCGCACGGCCTGGGCCTGGCGACCGGCCACCCCGCGGGCGCGTGGACGGGCGCGCTGCTCGACTGGCTCGCCGCCCGGGGCATCGGGCGCGCCTGACCGGCGGAATGCCGCGCCGGGACCCGTCGTTGCAGGTCGCATGCACGCGATCCTCGCCACCGAGCCCGGCGGTCCCGACGTCCTCGCCCCCGACGAGATCGGCGACCCGCTGCCCGGGCCGCGCGACCTGCTCGTGCGGGTGAGCGCCGCCGGGGTCAACTTCATCGACGTGTACCAGCGCAACGGCACGTACCCCATGCCGTTCCCGCACGTGCCCGGCTCCGAGGGCGCCGGCGTCGTCGAGGCCGTGGGCAGCGCCGTCCGCGAGTTCACCGTCGGCGACCTGGTCGCCTGGGCGTCCGCGCCGTCGTCGTACGCCGAGCTCGTCGTCGTGCCCGAGGTGGTCGCCCTGCGCGTGCCGGACGGCGTGCGCGACGAGGTGGCCGCCGCGCTGCCGCTGCAGGGCCTGACCGCCCACTACCTCGTGACGTCCACGTTCCCCGTCGAGCCCGGGCAGGACGTGCTCGTGCACGCCGGCGCCGGCGGGGTCGGCCTGCTGCTGACCCAGCTCGCCGCCGCCCGCGGCGCGCGCGTCATCACGACGGTGGGCACGCCCGAGAAGGAGGCGCTGTCCCGGGCCGCGGGCGCCGCCGACGTCATCCGGTACACCGAGCTCGGCGACCTCACCGACGAGCTGCCCGCGCTCGTGCGCGACCTCACCGGCGGCCGCGGCGTGCACACCGTCTTCGACGGGGTGGGGCGCTCGACGTTCGACGCGTCCCTCGCGTCCCTGCGCCGCCGCGGGGGGCTCGCGCTGTTCGGCGCCTCGTCCGGGCCGGTGCCGCCGCTCGACCCGCAGCGGCTGAACGCCGCCGGGTCGGTGTACCTCACGCGGCCGACCCTCGGCCACCACACCGCGACCCGCGAGGAGCTGACCTGGCGCGCCGGCGAGCTGTTCGACGCCGTCGCCGCCGGCACCCTGGACGTCCGGATCGGGGCGACCTTCCCGCTCACCGAGGCCGAGGAGGCGCACCGCGCGCTGGAGGGCCGCCGGACCACCGGGAAGGTGCTCCTCACGGCCTGACGGTTCAGGAATCAACCACCGCTGGCGGGCGTTGGCACCTCCCGGACGCACCGCGCGGGGCGTGCGGGGACACCGGTCCCCGACCGCGGGTGCCGGGAGGGACGCCACGTGCGCGACCTGGACGTCGAGATCTGGTCCGACATCGCCTGCCCCTGGTGCTACATCGGCAAGCGCCGGTTCGCCGAGGCGCTCGCGACCTTCGAGCACCGCGACCGCGTGCGCGTCACCTGGCGGTCCTTCGAGCTGCAGCCGGACGCCGAGCCGTCGTCCGCCCACCCCGGGCTGACCGAGGCGACGATGCTCGCCGAGCGCAAGGGGATGCCGCTCGCGCAAGTGCAGCAGATGTTCGCCCAGGTGACCGCCGTCGCGGCCTCCGTCGGCCTGGCCTACGACTTCGACGCCGTCGTGCCCGCGAACACGTTCGACGCCCACCGCCTGGTGCACGTCGCGCGCGACCTCGGCGGGCCCGACGCCGCGGCGGACGTCGTCGAGCGGCTGATGAGCGCGCACTTCGAGCACGGCCGCGTCGTCGACGACCCGGACGTGCTGGTCGCCCTCGCCACCGAGGCCGGGCTGGACGGCGCGGCGGTGCGGGACGCGCTCGCGTCCGGCGCCGGGGCCGGCGCGGTGCGGGCCGACGAGGCCGAGGCCGCGGCCCTGGGCATCCAGGGGGTGCCGTTCTTCGTGGTCGACCGCCGGCTCGGCGTCTCGGGCGCGCAGCCCGCCGAGGTGTTCACGCAGCTCCTGACCCAGGCGTGGCAGGACGCGCACCCGCCGCTGGCGATCCCGACGCTGCCCGGCGCGGCCGGCGCGGAGGCGTGCGGGCCCGACGGCTGCTGAGCCGGCCGGTCGCGCCGGGCACGACCGGGCGCGACCACACGACCGGGCGCGACCACACGACCGGGCACGACCGAGGCCCCCGTCCCGGGTGGGGACGGGGGCCTCGGCCGTCGTCAGCGGCGTCGCCGCCGGGCGGTCACCGCCGGACGGTCACCGTCACCGGGGCGCTCGTGCTGCCCGCCACCTGGTCGGGCTTCGACGGCACGAAAGTCGCGGTGTACTGGTGCGCCCCGGCGGACGCGGTGCGCGGCACCGTGCCCGCCGCGAGCCCCAGCACCACCGGCGAGCGGCCCACGACGCGGTCGCCCTCGCGGAACTCGACCGTCCCGGACGGGAACCACGTGCCCTCGACCTGCACCCGCGCCACCAGCAGCGTGGGCAGCCAGGTCCCGTAGGGCTGCGACGACCGGCTCGCCGCGAGCGTGGTCGTCGACTCCCGCAGCACCGGGCCCTGCGGCTGGGCCACCGTGACCGGCAGCGTCACCGTCGTGCCGCTGGGCGCGGCCACCAGAGTGAGCGTGTGCGCCCCGGCCGCCGTCCCCGCGGGCACCGTCACCGACACCTCCGCGGCGCCCGACGTCACCGCCGCCGAGCCGATCGACGTGCCGTCCAGCTGCACGTCGAGCGTGGTGTTCCGCGGCGCCCCCAGGCTGGTCAGGTCCAGGCCCGTGACGGGGAACGCCAGCACCGCACCGGCCGTGACCTGCTCGGGCAGCGCCGGCACGCCGACCGCCCGCTCGTCGAACTCGGGCGCCAGGCCCGGGTGCGCCTCCAGGTACGCGATCCAGGCGTCGCGGTCGATCAGGCCCGAGTCCGCCGTGCCGGTGCCCTCGGCGAAGACGCGGAAGTTGTCGCCGCCCTGCGCCAGGAACGAGAACGTGCCGACCCGGTACTGCGCGGACTCGTCCAGCGGCGCGCCGTCCACAGTCACCGAGGTGATCCGCGACCCGAGCGGCTGGGACTCGTCGTAGGTGTAGGTCACGTTGTCCGACAGCCCGAGCTGCAGGTAGGGCCGCGACGGGATCGTGCCGTCCGCGTTGGTCTGCCACTGCTGCTCGAGCATGGTGACGACCTGCGCACCGGTGAGCGTCGTGGTCCAGAGGTTGTTCACGAACGGCAGCACCGCGTTCGCCTCGGCGTACGTGATGGTGCCGTCGGGCGCGTACAGCAGCTCGGCCCGCAGCCCGCCGGGGTTGACGACGCCGATCTGCGCGCCGCCGCGGTCCGCGGAGGACAGCGTCTCGAGCAGGGAGTCGGCGACCAGGTTGCCCAGCGTCGACTCCTTGGACCGGTCGTCGCGGGTGCCGCCGGCGTAGGTGCCGCCGGGGCCGGTGTAGCCGCCGCCCGCGAACGCCGTGGTGATGTCCGCGGTGACCGAGCCCTTCGGCTGGTTGCCGACCACGGCCGCCTCGGCCAGCGCGGTGTCGACGATCGTCTTCACCTCGGCCACCCGCGGGTACTGCGCCACGAGCGCCGCGTCGAGCTGCGCGGGGGTCTGGCCCGCCGCCGGGGCGACGCGCTTGACGTTCTCGCCCGCGAGCGCCGAGACCTCGCCGGTGGCGGGGTCGTACGTCAGCGTGACCTTGCCGATGTTCTCGCCGTACGAGCCGGTCTGGACGATCGGGCGGGTCCACTCACCCGCGGCGTCCGGCTCCGCCGGCCCGTACCAGGCGTACTGCTTGTGGGTGTGGCCGGTGAAGACCACGTCCACGTCGCCCGAGGTGAGGGTCGCGATGTCCGAGAAGGCGCCGCCCGCGGCGATCTCCTCCTCGAGCGTCGCGCCGTCCGGCGTCCCGGCGCCCGCGCCCTCGTGGTACTCGGCCACCACGACGTCGGCCTCGCCGTTCGCGGGGTCGCCGTCCGAGAGCTGCGCGGCGACGCGGTTCACGGCCTCGACGGGGTCGCCGAAGTCGAGGTCCGCGATGCCGCCCGGGGTCACCAGCGTCGGGGTCTCCTGCGTGACGGCGCCGACCACGCCGACGGTCACCCCGCCGGCCTCGACGAGCGCGTACTCGTCGAGCGCCGGGTCCTGCGTGCCCTTGGCGTACACGTTGGCCCCGAGGTACGGGAACCGGGCGTTCGTGCCGCCGGCGACCACCCGGTCCACCAGGTCCGCGTACCCGCGGTCGAACTCGTGGTTCCCCACGGCGGACGCCGCCAGGTCCAGCGCGTTCAGCACGTCGATCGTCGGCTGGTCCTGCGCCACCGCCGAGGCGAACAGCGAGGCGCCGATGTTGTCGCCGGCGGACAGGAAGACGGCCGCGCCGCCCGCCTGCTCCGCCGCCGCGCGCTGCTGCTCGACCGTGCCGGCGAACGCGACCGTGTTCGCGTCGATCCGCCCGTGGAAGTCGTTGATGTTCAGCAGCGTGAGGTCGACCGGACCCTCGGGCGCGACGTCGCCGGCGTCGAAGCCGACGAGCACCGGGTCGTGGTCGGAGGACCGGTAGGCGTCCGGCGCGTGGAACAGCGTGCCGTGCGCGTTGTACCGGCTGTACTCGAGCGCGACGGACTCGCCCGCGTTGATGTTCCAGATGTCCGCCCCGGTCGCCCGGGCCAGCGCCGCGTCGTTCAGCAGCACGTGGTCGAGCGAGCCCGACAGGCCCTGGAACAGGTACGAGTACTCCCCCGCGTCCAGCGCCGTCGCGGCGTCGGTGTACCCGGCGTCGTACAGCACCCGCAGCGGGTCCTCGCGGGTGTAGGAGTTGAAGTCCCCGACCAGCGCGACCGCCGCGGCGTCACCCTGCACCGTCGGGACCCAGTCGCGCAGCGCCTCGGCCTGCCGCACCCGGGACTCGTTCGACGCGCCCTGGCCGTCCCCGGCGTCCTCGTCACCCGGCCACGGGCCCGCGGAGCTCTTGGACTTCAGGTGGTTGACGACGACGAACAGCTCCTCGCCGCCGCCGACCGGGGCGAACGCCTGGCCGATCGGCTCGCGCGCGTTCCCGAACGCCTGGTCGTCCCCGGACTGCGTGCCGAGCGCGCGGGGGTCGCCCACGGTCTCGACGGCGGCCGGGCGGTAGATCAGGGCGTTGGTGATCGTGTCCTGCTGCTCGGCCGGCGGCAGCTCGGCCGACGAGGGCACGTACGCCCACGTCCCGGCGCCGGCGGCGGCGTTCAGGGCGTCCACCAGGGTCGCCAGCGCCTCGTCGGGCACGCCGTCGACCACCGCGGAGTTCTCGATCTCCATCAGGCCCACGACGTCGGCGTCGAGGGCGTTCACCGCGGCGACGATCTTCTCCTGCTGGCGCTGCAGGTCGTCCGGGTCCCACGCGCCACGCTGCGCGCAGCCCTCCTTGACCGTGACCGGGTCGCCCGCGCGGTCCTGGTACGGGACGCAGGAGGCGCCGGCCGCGCCGAGGGTCGTGAAGTAGTTGAGCACGTTGAACGACGCGACCGTGACGTCGGCGTCCCCGAGCCCCTCGGGCGCGGCGGTGCGGTCGTTCTCGAACGTCACGGGGGCCGTGCCGCCCGCGGCACCGAGCGGCAGCGTGGGGCTGAGCTTCCACGCGTTGTTGCGGTAGTCGACGACCACCGGCGCGGTGAAGGTCGCCGCGGCGCCCACCCGCACGGGGTTCGTCAGCGAGACGTACGGCGGCGTCAGGCCCGAGTTCGCCGCCGACAGGAAGTTCGTGCTCGCCCCGTCGTCCAGCACCACACCGCGGGCCGCGTTGTCGGCGACCACCGCGGCGTTCTCCGGCGTGCCGGGAGCGGCGACCTCGGTCGGCTGCAGCAGCGGCGTCGTACCGGTCGCGAGCCCCACCTCGCCGTACTGGTGGGTCGTGTACGTGTTGCTCACCGTCAGGTCGCCCGACGGCAGGTACAGCATCGACTCCAGCGCCTCGCGCCCCGCGGCGTCCGCGGGCCACGGCGTCGTGACCGGCTGCACCGGGGCGGCCTCGCCGCCGGGCTTCACCAGCCCGGCCGCCGACGACACCGTGATCTCCGTCAGACCCTGGTACTCCGACACCGCGCCGGTCACCTGGACCAGCTCGCCCACCGCCACCGACGCGGCGGTCGACGGGGAGTAGACGAACACGGCGTCCGACCCGGTGCGCGGGGCGTCCCCTCCCGTGCCCGGCGTCTGGATGACGTAGCCGTTGTAGCCGCCCGTCGCGTACACCGCGGTCACGACACCCGTCGTCGTCACCGTCGTGCCCGCGAGCGGCGACGCGTCGCCCGTGCCCTGGACCTCCGCGATCGTGCGGGTGTCGTCCGCTGCGAGGGCGGGGGCAGCCGCGGCCAGGGGTGTCCCGACCAGTGCCCCCACGGCGGCGAGGCTCGCCGCCCATCTCGTGCGTGTGCGTCCTGCGCTCACCGATGTTCTCCGATCCCCCGGGGATGCGAGGACGATCTGCCCTCGTCATCGAGGCCCGTCACAGGCGTGACACAGCCGGTGACAAGGTATGGGCGATATGTCCGATCGGGCAACCACCTCCGGGGGACGCCGGGGTGGCGCCCGGGTGAACACCCGGCGTGCGGGTGCGGCCGTCCGGGGCGCGCGGGCGGGACCGGTCCGGGGCGCCCCGGTCGCCGTCGGCGGGCCCGGCGACGGGTGCGGCGGCGGGGTC
>JAEWGQ010000137.1 GCA_023388235.1 Actinomycetes bacterium
GGGCGCCTCAGGACTCGCCGAGCTCCGCGCGCGTGGGCGGGTTGGCGCCGGCCCGCGAGACCGTGATGGCCGCGACCTGGGCGCAGCGCACGAGCACCTGCTCGACGGTCGCGCGGTCGATGCCGCGCAGGCGCTCGCGGGCGCCGGCGCCCAGCAGGTCCGCGGACCACAGGCCGTCGACGAGCGCCGCCATGAACGAGTCGCCGGCCCCGACGGTGTCGGCCACCTGCACCCGGGGCGCCGTGACGGCGACCTCGTCGCCCCCGGCGGTCACCGCGAGCGCCCCCTCGCCGCCGAGCGTGACGACGACCAGCGCCGGCCCGCGGGCGACCCAGTCCCGCGCGATCTCCACCGGCGGCACCCCGGGGTGCAGCCACGCGAGGTCCTCGTCGGACACCTTGACCACGTCCGCGAGGGCGACCAGGCGCTCGACGACGGGCAGCGTCTGCTCCGGGGACCCCATGAGGGCCGGGCGCAGGTTCGGGTCGTAGGTGAGCGTGGCGGTGGCGCGGCGGTCGGCGAGCAGCCGGGCGACGGCCTCGCCGCCGGGCTCGATGACCGTGGCGATGGAGCCGGTGTGCACGACGAGCGGGCTGCCCTCGGCCTCGTCCCAGCGCGCCGGCAGGTCCCAGGTCAGGTCGAACTCGTAGGTCGCGACGCCGTCGGCGTCGAGGTGGGCGCGGGCCACCGGCGTGCGGTCGGGTGCGCGGTCGCCGGTCAGCACCCGCACGCCCGAGCCCGCGAGGTGCTCGCGCACGAGGTCGCCGTGCGCGTCGTCCGCGAGCCAGGTCAGCAGGTCGACGTCCCGGCCGAGCCGGCCCAGGCCGATCGCGACGTTCGCCGGGCTGCCGCCGGGGTGCTCGGCGGGCTCGGCGCCGGGGCGCAGCACCACGTCCACCAGGGCCTCCCCGACGACGAGGGCGCGGGCGGGGGTCGACTGCTCGGGCATGGGGCTCCTTCGGTCCGGCGGCGGTGCCGGGGTCGGTGGGTGGTGCCGGGTCGGGTGCCGCGGGGCGGCGGCCGGTCAGGCGGCGGGGCCGTCCGCGCCGGGGGTGCCGTCGGCGGACCGGGCCGCGTCGAGCCGGGCCCGGGCGCCGTCCAGCCACTCCTGGCAGCGGGCGGCGAGGGCCTCGCCGCGCTCCCACAGCGCGAGGGACTCCTCGAGGGTCGCGCCCCCGGCCTCCAGGCGGGAGACGACGGCGACGAGCTCCTCGCGGGCCTGCTCGTAGGACAGCTCGGCGACGCCCGGGGCGTCCGGTGCGGGGGAGGTGGCGCTCACGGTCCCATCTAACCAACGACCACCCCCGCCGTGCGCCGGCTCAGGCGTCCGCGTCGTCCTCCGCGGGGCGGCGCCGGCCCGGCGCGACGGCGACCACCGACGCGATGAGCTCGCCGCGCGCGACCCGCACCCGCAGGGAGTCCTTGGCGGCGACGGCCGTGGCGTCCCGCACGACCGCGCCGTCCGGCGTCTGCACGACGGCGTACCCGCGCTCGAGCGTCGCGGCGGGGGACAGCGCCCGCACCTGGGCGGCGAGCGAGCGGGTGGCGGTCGCCGCGCCGGACAGGGCGTGGTCGAGGGAGCGCCGGGCGTGCTCGCGCAGGCGGTGCACCTCGGCCTCGCGGGTGTCGACCATCGTGTGCGGGCGGGCGAGCACCGGCCGGCTGCGCAGCTGCTCGAGGGCGGCGGACTCGCGGGCCACGCGGTGCTCGACGGCCGACCGGATGCGTGCCCGCGCCTGCGTCACGCGCGCCCGCTCCTCGGCGACGTCGGGGACGATGCGCTTGGCGGCGTCCGTGGGGGTGGACGCGCGGTAGTCGGCGACGAGGTCGAGGAGCGGCGTGTCGGTCTCGTGCCCGATCGCGGAGACCAGGGGCGTGCGGCAGGCCGCGGCGGCGCGGACCAGCGCCTCGTTGCTGAACGGCAGCAGGTCCTCCACGGAACCGCCGCCGCGCGCCACGACGACCACCTCGACCCGCGGGTCGGCGTCCAGCTCGGCGATGGCCCGGCTGACCTGCGGCACCGCGCCGACGCCCTGGACCGCGACCTCGCGGATGACGAACTCGACCTGCGGCCACCGCGCGCGGGCGTTGACGACCACGTCGTGCTCGGCCTTCGACTCCCGCCCGCACACCAGGCCGACCACCCGGGGCAGGAACGGCAGCGCGACCTTGCGGTCGGCGTCGAACAGCCCCTCGGCCGCCAGCACGCGCTTGAGGTGCTCGATGCGGGCCAGCAGCTCGCCGACGCCGACGGCGCGCACCGCGTCGGCGTTGAGCTGCAGCGTCCCGCGCTTCGTCCAGAACGTCGGCCGGGCGTGCACGACCACGTGCGCGCCCTCGGCGAGCGGGACGTCCGTCGCGGACAGCACCTGCGCCGGCATCGACACCGGCAGCGACATGTCGGTGTCCGTGTCGCGCAGGGTGAGGAACGCGATGTTCGCGCCCGGGCGGCGGTTGAGCTGCACCACCTGGCCCTCGACCCACAGGGCGGACATCCTCGCGACGTAGTCGGCGATCTTCGCCGACAGCAGGCGCACCGGCCAGGGGCGCTCGGGGGTGGTGTCGATCGCCTTGGCGGGCAGGTCGGCGGGGAGGCCGCCGGACCGCGGGGCGTCCGCGCGCGGGACGTCGGGGGACTGCTGCACGGCCCCCACCCTGCCACGCCGCCCCGACAGCGCACGGCGCGGCGGCGCCCGCGGGGCTCGACCTAGACTGGCGCGGTGACCTCCGCCCCCGGCGCCGCGCCGGACGCAGCGCCCACCGGCCGGCGCGTGCTGCTGGCCGCCCCCCGCGGGTACTGCGCGGGCGTGGACCGCGCGGTCGTCGCGGTGGAGCAGGCGCTGGAGCACTACGGGGCCCCGGTGTACGTGCGCAAGGAGATCGTGCACAACCGGCACGTGGTGGACAGCCTCGCGGCCCGCGGTGCGGTGTTCGTCGACGAGACCGACGAGGTGCCCGAGGGCGCGCGGCTGGTGTTCTCCGCGCACGGGGTGTCGCCGGCGGTGCGCGCGGCGGCGCAGGCGCGGTCGCTGCGCACGATCGACGCGACGTGCCCGCTGGTGACGAAGGTGCACAAGGAGGCCGTGCGGTTCGCCGCGGACGACCTGGACATCCTGCTGATCGGGCACACCGGGCACGAGGAGGTCGAGGGGACGCAGGGCGAGGCGCCCGCGCACGTCCAGGTGGTCGACTCCCCGCAGGCCGTGGCGGACGTGCGCGTGCGCGACGAGAGCCGGGTCGTGTGGATCTCGCAGACCACGCTGCCGGTGGACGAGACGATGGAGACGGTGCGGCGGCTGCGCGAGCGGTTCCCGCTGCTGCAGGACCCGCCCAGCGACGACATCTGCTACGCGACCCAGAACCGCCAGGTGGCCGTGAAGAAGCTCGCGCCGGAGTGCGACGTGGTGCTGACCGTCGGGTCGGCGAACTCGTCGAACTCGGTGCGGCTGGTGGAGGTCGCGAAGGACGCGGGCGCGCGGGCGTCGTACCGGGTGGACACGGCCGCCCAGGTGGACCCGGCGTGGCTCGAGGGCGCGCGCACGGTCGGGGTCACCTCGGGGGCGTCGGTGCCGGAGATCCTCGTGCGGGACGTGCTCGACCTGCTCGCCCGGCACGGGTTCACGGACGTCGAGGAGGTGCGCACGGCGACGGAGGACCTGATGTTCTCGCTGCCGCGCGAGCTCCGGGCGGACCTGCGCGCGGCCGGCGGCGAGGACCCGCGGCCGCGCCGCGAGCAGCGCCGCGACCTGTCGATCCGCCCCGCCTGACCGACGCGCCCGCCCGGTCGGCGCGCCCGCCCGGTCGG
>JAEWGQ010000185.1 GCA_023388235.1 Actinomycetes bacterium
CTCCTGGGGTGCGGCGCTGGGCCGGCTGGCGGTCGCCGCGGCGTCGCTCGCGGTGGCGGTCGCGGTGTGGGACCGGGCGCTGTCCGCCGCGCTGGTGCGGCCCGAGGGCGGCGCCCGGGCGGCCCGCAGCGCGGGGCTCGGGTTCTTCGGCCGGCTGCCCGCCACCCCGACGGGCGCGGTCGCGGCCCGGTGCCTGACGTACTGGTTCCGCGACGCCCGGTACGCGGCGGCCGTCGCGGTGGTGCCGGTGCTCGTGCTGCTGCTGTGGTTCCTCGGCCGGGGCAGCGACTCGCTGCTGGTCGCCGGGCCGCTCGTCGCCTTCGTCATGGGCTGGTCGCTGTCCGCCGACGTGTCGTACGACCACACGGCGTTCTGGACGCACGTCGCCGCCCCGGTCGACGGCCGGGTCGACCGGACCGGCCGTGCCGTCGCCGGCCTGGTCGTCGGGTCCGCGGCCGTGCTGGTGGTCACGGTGATCTCGCTGGCCGTGACCGGGCGGTGGGACGCGGCGGTGCCCGTGCTGGGGGCCGCCGCCGGGGTGCTGCTCATCGCGCTCGGGACCTCGAGCGTGTACTCGGCGCAGGTGGTGTACCCGGTGCCCAAGCCGGGGGAGAGCCCGTTCACCACGCCGCAGGGGAGCTCCTTCGCCCTGATGGTGTCGCAGTGCGTCGGCATGGTGGCGCTCGCGGTGCTGTGCCTGCCGGCCGTGGTGCCGGCGGTCGTCGCGGTCGTGACCGGGCACCCGCTGGCGACGGTGCTCGCCGCCGTGGTCGGGCCCGCCCTCGGGGTCGCGGTGCTGGTGGCGGGCATCCGGATCGGGGCGCGGGTCTACGACCGGCGGGCGCCGGAGCTGCTGGCGACGATCCGCTCGTTCGCCTGACGGCCCGCTCAGGGGCCCGCCCGCGCCGCGGCCCCCTAGGATGGTCGCCCGTGGCACTCACCATCGGCATCGTCGGCCTGCCCAACGTCGGCAAGAGCACGCTCTTCAACGCCCTGACCCGCGCGCAGGTGCTCGCGGCGAACTACCCGTTCGCCACGATCGAGCCGAACGTCGGCATCGTGCCGCTGCCGGACCCGCGCCTGGAGACCCTGGCGCAGATCTTCGGCAGCGAGCGCATCCTGCCCGCGACGGTGTCGTTCGTGGACATCGCCGGCATCGTCAAGGGCGCGAGCGAGGGCGAGGGCCTGGGCAACAAGTTCCTCGCGAACATCCGCGAGGCCGACGCGATCTGCCAGGTCACCCGCGCGTTCGCCGACCCCGACGTGGTGCACGTCGACGGCCGCGTGTCCCCGAGGGACGACATCGAGACGATCAACACCGAGCTGGTCCTGGCCGACCTGCAGACGCTCGAGAAGGTCGTCCCGCGCCTGGAGAAGGAGGTCCGCATCAAGAAGGCGGACCCCGCCGAGCTCGCTGCCGCGCAGGCCGCCCAGGCGGTGCTGGAGTCCGGGCAGACGCTGTTCCAGGGGGCGAAGGCCGCTGGCCTGGACCTGGCCGACCTCGCGTCGCTGCAGCTCATGACGGCCAAGCCGTTCATCTACGTGTTCAACACCGACGACGCCGGCCTGGCGGACACCGCCATGCAGGAGGAGCTCCGCGCGTTCGTGGCCCCGGCCGACGCGATCTTCCTGGACGCGAAGTTCGAGTCCGACCTGGTCGAGCTCGAGCCCGACGAGGCCAAGGAGATGCTGGCCGAGAACGGGCAGGACGAGGCGGGCCTCGACCAGCTCGCCCGCGTCGGGTTCCACACCCTCGGCCTGCAGACCTACCTGACCGCCGGCCCGAAGGAGTCCCGCGCCTGGACGATCCGGCAGGGCTGGACCGCCCCGCAGGCGGCCGGCGTGATCCACACGGACTTCCAGAAGGGCTTCATCAAGGCCGAGGTCATCTCGTTCGACGACCTGGTCGAGGCGGGGTCCGTCGCGGCCGCCCGCGCTGCCGGCAAGGCGCGGATCGAGGGCAAGGACTACGTGATGGCGGACGGCGACGTCGTGGAGTTCCGCTTCAACGTGTGATGACCGAGGACCTGTTCGCCGCCCTGCGCTGCGACCCCGAGATCGGCGTCCCGGACCTGGTCGCGGTGGACGCGGCGGACCGGCTGCTGCTCGACGAGGCCGCACCGGCGCTCGCGGGGGCGGCGCCGGGGACCGTCGTCGTGGTGGGCGACCGCTACGGCGCGGTGACCCTGGGGGCGGTCGAGCGGTTCGGGCTCGCGGACGTGCGCGCGCACACCGACCGGCTCACCGGCGAGCTCGCGCTGGCCGGCAACGCCGCGCGCCGGGGCCGGACGGCGCAGGTGCGGCTCGTCGAGGAGCTCGGGCCCGGGCTGCTCGCCGGCGCGCGGGTGGTCCTGCTGCTGCTGCCGCGCGCGCTGGACGCGCTCGACGAGGTCGCGGGCCTGGTCGCCCGGCACGCGGACCCGGCGGTCGTCGTCGTCGCGGCAGGCCGCGAGAAGCACATGTCCCGCGCGATGAACGACGTGCTCGGCCGGCACCTCGCCACGGTGCGCGCGAGCCGCGGGCGCGGCAAGGCGCGGGTGCTGCACGCCGCCGGCCCGCGGGAGTCCGCCGGGGGGACCGTGTGGCCGGTGGTGCGGCGGCACGACGACCTGGGGCTCACGGTGTGCGCGCACGGCGCGGCGTTCGCGGGCGCGCGGGTGGACATCGGCACCCGGCTGCTGGTGGAGCACCTGGCCGGGGCGGTGCCGGACGCGGCCCGCGCCGTCGACCTGGGCTGCGGCACGGGCGTCCTGGCC
>JAEWGQ010000264.1 GCA_023388235.1 Actinomycetes bacterium
GGCACCGGACGGGGCGTCGCCGGCCGGGTCCGCGGGGGAGGCGCCCGCGCCCACGTCGACGATCTCGACGTCCTGCATCGCGGCGCGGCGCCCCCTCATGGGCGCAACCTACGCCCGCGGGCCGCCCTGCGGGGCAGGTCCGTCGCCCTCGCCGACGGCGGCGGCGAACGCGGTCAGCAGGCCCGCCAGCGCCTCGGGGTCCGGGGTGCGGTAGCGGGCGACCGTCGTGCCCTCGCCGACCTTGATCGTCAGGTCGTCCGGGCCGAGCGCGCGGAACGCGTCCTCGTCGGTCACGTCGTCGCCGGCGCACACCACGGCGCCCGCCCCGAGCTCGTCGCGCAGGGCGACCAGGGCGCCGCCCTTGTCGGCCGCCAGCACGGACACCTCGACGACCTTCTTGCCGTGCAGGGTGACGGACCCGAGGCGCTCGCCCACGGCCAGCGCCTCCCGCTCGGCGGCCTCCGCCACCTCGGGGTCCGCCAGCCGGGTGTGCACGACCACGGCCGCGGGCTTGGTCTCCACCCACACGCCGTCGCGGCCGCGGGCGACGGCCTGCATCTGCTCGCCGAGCGCCGCGAGCCGGCCGGACTGGTCGTCGTCCAGGACGACGACGTCGCGGTCCAGGCCGTGCTCGCCCACGCGGGCGCGCTCCGCGCCGTGGCTGCCGATCAGGACGGTGCCCGCCGGGACCTCCGCCAGCCGGTGCAGGTCGCCGAGCGCGCGGCCCGACACCAGCGCCAGCCGCACCCGGTCCGGGTGCGCGGCCAGGGCACGCAGGGCGTCCGCGGCGCCGGGGAGCACCCGCGACGCCTCGGGGTCGTCCTGCAGCGGCGCCAGCGTGCCGTCGAAGTCGAGCGCGAGCAGCACCGGCCGCCGCGACGGGTCGCCGGCGAGCGCGAGCAGGTCGGGACGGGGGTCGGAGGTCACTCGCGGGCTCCCGCCTCCGCCGCGGCGTCCCGCTGCGCGCGGGTCGGCACGGCGGTCAGCACGGACAGGAAGGTGTCCGACCAGTGCGCGACGTCGTTCTCCAGCACCCGGCGGCGCAGGCGGCGCATGCGCTTGCGGGCCTCGCGCGGGTCGATGTTCGCGGCGTGCTGGATGGCGTTCTTCAGCCCCGCGATGTCGTGCGGGTTCACCAGGATCGCCGCGCCGCCCAGCTCGTCGGCCGCGCCGGTGAACTCGCTGAGCACGAGCGCGCCGCGGTCGTCGGAGCGTGCGGCGATGTACTCCTTGGCGACGAGGTTCATGCCGTCGCGCAGGGCGGTCACGAGCATGACGTCCGCCGCCAGGTACAGCGCCGCCATCTCCTCCATCGGGTAGGAGTGGTGCATGTAGTGGATCGCGGCGTGCCCGAGCTCGCCGAACTCGCCGTTGATCCGCCCGACCAGCACCTCGACGTCGTCCCGGAGCTGCTGGTACGCCCCGACGTTCTCCCGGCTCGGGGAGGCGACCTGCACCAGCGTCGCGTCGGGCACGGTCATGCGGCCGTCCTCGAGCAGCTCGCCGAACGCCTTGATCCGGTGCCGGATGCCCTTGGTGTAGTCCAGGCGGTCCACGCCGAGCAGCAGCACCTGCGGGTCGCCGAGCTCGTGCCGGATCTCGCGGGCGCGCTCCTGCACCTCCGGCGTGCGGGCCAGCCGGTCGAACGCGTGCGAGTCGATGGAGATCGGGAAGGCCGCGGCGCGCACGTGCCGCTCGACCCGGCCGTCGCCGTCGGTCAGCGTGATCATCTGGCCGCGGGTGGTGAGGTCGGTCAGCCGGCGCACGATGCGCACGAAGTTCGCCGCGTCGCCGCCGCGCTGGAACCCGATGAGGTCGGCGCCGAGCAGACCCTCGACGACCTGCAGCCGCCACGGGAGCTGGGCGAAGATCTCCAGCGGGGGGAACGGGATGTGGTGGAAGTACCCGATCCGCACGTCCGGGCGCAGCTCGCGCAGGAACTTCGGCACGAGCTGCAGCTGGTAGTCGTGCACCCACACCGTCGCCCCCGGCGCGGCCTGCGCGGCCGCGGCGTCCGCGAACCGGCGGTTCACCTTCTGGTAGGCGTCCCACCACTGCCGGTGGAACGTCGGGGGCTGGATCACGTCGTGGTACAGCGGCCACAGCGTGTCGTTGGAGAAGCCCTCGTAGTAGTACGTCAGGTCGTCCTGGGTCAGGCTCACCGGCACGAGCCGCATGTCGTCGGCGTCGAACGGCTCGAGGTCGAGGTCGGCCGAGCCGCCCCAGCCGACCCACGCGCCGTCGGAGTTCTGCACGACCGGCTCCAGGGCGGTCACGAGACCGCCGGGGGAGCGGGTCCAGCTCGGCTTCCCGTCCTCGTCCAGCGTCACGTCCACCGGCAGGCGGTTCGCGACGACGACGAGGTCATAACCAGCAGAAGTCACGGATCCATCAGCTCCTTGGTGTCCAAGTGACCATAACGTGACCTTCCGGCGCCCGCTCGCCGGTGGGCGCGGGGCCTTCACCGGACGCCCCGCGTGCCGCCACCGGAGGTCCGGCGCCCGGCGGCTACCGTGCCGCCATGGAGCGCATCGGCCTGGCCCCGGGCGCCGAGATCGGCGGCTACACCATCCTCGCGCCGCTCGGCTCCGGCGGCATGGGCACGGTGTACCGGGCGGTGGACGGCGGCGGCACCGCTGTCGCGCTCAAGCTGCTGCACCCGCACGTCGGCGCCGACCCGTCCTCGCGCGAGCGGCTGCGCCGGGAGGTCCTGGCCCTGCAGCGGCTGCGGCACCCGGGCGTCGCGGCGGTGCTCGACGCGGAGGCCGACTCCACCGAGGCGTTCCTCGTCACCGAGCTGGTCCCCGGCGCCGACCTCGCCGAGCACGTGCGCCGGCACGGGCCGCTCGAAGCCGCCGCCCTGCACCGGCTCGCCGCCGGCCTGCGCGACGCGCTCGGCGCGGTGCACGCCGCCGGGGTGGTGCACCGCGACCTCAAGCCGAGCAACGTGCTGGTCACCCCCGACGGGCCCGTGCTGATCGACTTCGGCATCGCCCAGTCCGTGGACGAGACGCGCGTGACCTCCGCCGGGTTCGTCGTCGGCACGCCCGGCTACCTGGCCCCGGAGCTGGTGGACGGCGCCGAGCCGACGCCCGCGACGGACTGGTGGGGCTGGGCCGCGCTGCTCGCGTACGCCGCGACCGGGCGCGCGCCCTTCGGCACCCGCCCCCTGGAGGCCGTGCTCGTGCGGACCCGCTCCGGGGACGCCGACCTCGCCGGACTCGGGCCCGTCACCGCGGGCGCCCTGTGGGACGCGCTCGCCGCCGAGCCCGCCGACCGCGCGGACCCCGACCAGGTCGTCGCGGCGCTCGCGGAGGCGGAGCGCCGCGGGGAGCGGTACTCGGCCGAGGCGGCGACCGTCGCCCTGTCGGCCGTGCCGGGGCCCGGCGCCGCCGGCACTCCCGCGGGAGGCACCGTCGCGTTCGGGCAGGCCGACGCCACCCCGA
>JAEWGQ010000405.1 GCA_023388235.1 Actinomycetes bacterium
GTGCCCGGATCTTTCAGCGTTTCCGGCAGGGCGTCAATCAGCGTGCTGGCGGTATCCGTTGCCAGCAGAAAGCGTCGCTGCTTAATCAGATAACCGCGCTTAAGGAGCGTCTGGATAATCCCGGCGCGGGTGGCTTCGGTGCCGATGCCTGCGTTCTCTTTCAGCCGCTGCTTCAGACGCTCATCGCTGACAAAACGGGCGGCATTTTTCATCGCGGCAATCAGCGTCCTTTCCGTGTAGTGCTCCGGCGGTTGCGTCTGACGGGCACGAACGTCTACCTGTTCCACTTTGCAGGTCTGTCCCTGTTGCAGAGCGGGAAGTGCCTGCGTTTCTTCCAGTGAGTGCGTTGCCATCTCGCGCAAAAACAGTTGTCGCCAGCCGCTGACAATCACCACTGAGCCACGGGCAACCAGCGTTTCCCCGGCGCAGTTCAGGCGCAGCTCGGTTTTATCCGCCTCGTGGTCAGGCAGAAACTGCGCCAGAAAATGACTGCGCACCAGGCCGTAGACCTTGCGTTCGCTGTCGTTCAGCTGCGCCAGATCCACCGTTTTACGGGTCGGGATGATGCCATGGTGGGCAGTGATTTTGCTGTCGTCCCACAGCCGGGAGCGTTGCTGTAGATTTAGCTGCGTGGCGAGGGGCTGGAGTAAGGCGTCGCTGGCAACGAGCGCGGCCAGCACCTGCGGCGCTTCAGCGTGTATGGAGATCGGCAGCCAGCCGCAGTCGGTGCGCGGGTAGGTGGTGGCTTTATGGGTTTCATACAGGCGCTGGGCGATATCCAGTACCTCCTGTGCGCCCATGCCCCACTGTTTTGAGCAGGTCTGCTGCAGGGCGCTGAGGGTAAAGGCCAGCGGTGGTGGCGTTTTCTCCCGCCGGGTGGTCACGTCCATTACCAGCGCGGTTCCGGCCTGTTGCAGGCGGGCGGTGGCATCACGTGCGGCGGATTCGCGGATACAGCGGCCTTCGTCGTCGCAGTACGCACTATCCGGCTGCCACTGCGCCAGAAAGGAACAACCCTCAACATGCAAGCGGGCATCCACGCGCCACCAGGGGCGGGGCGTGAAACGAGCGATCTCCCGGTCGCGCTCCACCACCAGACGGAGGGTTGGCGTCTGCACCCGGCCCACGGAGAGCACGCCCTTGTGCCGCCGGTTCATTAGCGTGCAGGCGCGGGTCATATTGATGCCGACCAGCCAGTCGGCGCGGGCGCGCGCCAGTCCAGCCTGATACAGCGGAAACGTGCTGTCGCCGGGTCTCAGCGCAGTGAGCGCTTTGTGGATACTGGCCTCATCCAGCGCCGACAGCCACAGTCGCTGGACCGGACCGCGCCATCGGCATTGTTCCAGAATTTCACGGGCGATGGTTTCGCCTTCGCGATCGGCGTCGGTGGCAATCACCACTGCATCCGCTTGTTTCAGCAACTTTTCGATGATACGGAACTGCTTGCGTACCTCCGGGCGGATCACCAGCCGCCACGCCGGGGGAATAAACGGCAGATGCTCTGCCCGCCAGTGTTTCAGCGCCGGATCGTAATCCTCCGGCGCGGCCATGCTCAGCAGATGGCCGAAGCACCAGGTGATGGTCACGGTGGCGCTATGCAGGTAGCCATCGCTGAGGTTGCGGGCGTCAAGAACGCGGGCGATATCGCGCGCCTGAGAGGGTTTTTCGCACAGGTAAAGTTGCATGGGCTGTCTCCGGTGAAAGGGAGTTCAGCATGGTGTGCCGGAGGGATAAGGCGACAGGGGAAACTGGAGGGTGGAGGTAAAAATTGCACCTTAAAACGCGCATTAAACGGATAGTGCCTGTTTTTAGGTGCATGGGGGGAGTTTAAAATAATCGCTAAAGTGACACTCATGGTTTAACTTTGCGCAAAATTTTAAACCAGCGTAGCTAACGGGTGTATCCGGCGCAGCATTAACATCACCACTGAAAGCTGCGTATTTAGCACCTGCCGTCGCCATTCGAGGGCCATCAGCGCGTCGCGCAGTTCATCGCTCGCATCCGGCTGTTGAATGACTTCCTGCAACGCCACGCCTCCCGAACGGTTGTTATCCAGATTACGCCAGCGCAGATAGCTGACGCCGGATCGCGCCGGGTTGCTGCACAGGATCAGCGGTACGTTACGCCCCGGCAATTCATACACCGCCTGTTTCAGCATTGGCTGGCGTAGTTGCAGCTGCACGCGCAGCGTCTGTAATTCCTGCACCAGCGCTCGCAGCTCTCCCTTACCCTTAAAGGCCTTTAAAAGGCCCTTTAGCGAGCTTTTGCGGGCGGCGCTTTCTTCGTCGTCTTCACCGAGCATCACGCAGGATCTCCGCAAGCATCTTTTTGGGCAAATTCCCGAGCTTATGCGCCATCGTCTGTGCCAGTGGACTGTTCGCCCTCACGTCGGCGCGGGTCACGCCAGTGGTGCGAAAGCGGTTCACGAAGCTGAAAACCTGGAGCATCAGGCGTGGGATGGTGGCAATGAAATCGCGCTTCTCCGCCTGGGTGATAAGGCCGAGGTGCCAGGCGAGTAGGGTTCGGCGGACCAGCAGATCGTAATCAATCAACTGCTGCAGCAGGCGTGAACCGGGCGGTGAGAACAGCGCCAGCGGCAGGATGAATTCGGTCGGGGCCGGGTTACTGGCCTGCGTGGTGTGGATAGCGCCCGGCAGGCTGGCGAAGGCCTGGTCCAGCCGACGATTTTTTTGCTTCAGCAGGTGCGCGATCAGATTCAGGCGGATGCGCAGTTGCTTCAGCCAGTGGGCGGCCCACGGATCGTCGGCCTCTTCGGCGCGCAGCAGACGCCTGAGTAACGCCAGACAGAGCAGCATGCCAGTGGGATGCGCCTGCCACAGCCGGGCGGCGACGCGGGTGTGCAGGGTGATGCGGATATCG
>JAEWGQ010000414.1 GCA_023388235.1 Actinomycetes bacterium
GCCCCGGGCACGGCGGCCGCCTCGACCTGCTCGGTGCGCAGCGCGTCCTCGACGTCCCGCGCCGAGGTCGTGGGGGACAGGGGCAGCCCCGCCGCCCGGCCGACGCGCTCGGCGGTGCGGGCGACCGAGGCCGGCGTGCGGTAGTTCACCGTCAGCTCCGCCAGGCGCCAGCCGCCGGGCAGCGCGCGGTCGAACGTCGCCGCCCAGTCCCGGGTGCCCGCGGCCGTCGACGTCTGCGCGACGTCGCCCACCACCGTCAGCGAGCGGGTCGGCACCCGGCGCAGCACCATCCGCCACGCCATCGGCGAGAGCTCCTGCGCCTCGTCCACCACGACGTGCCCGTAGGTCCAGGTGCGGTCGGCCGCCGCCCGCTCGGCGGTCGTCAGCGCGGGGCCGCTCGAGGCGAACCGGTCCGCCAGCAGCTCGGCGGACACCAGGCCGGTGCCCGACTGCTCGAGCACCTGGCGCGCGTAGTCGAGCTCCTGCGCGCGCTGCGCCGCGTCGTGCCGGGCCTGGGCGCGCGCCGCCTGGTCGTCCTCGCCCAGCAGCTCGGCCGCCTCGTCCAGCAGCGGCACGTCGGCCGGCGTCCACGGGGCGTCGGGGTCGCGCAGCAGGGCCGCGCGCTCGTGCGCCGACAGCTCCGGGGCGGCCGCGTCGAGCCGCGCGGGCCGGGACAGCAGCGCGGACACCAGGCCCTGCGGTGTCAGCGGCATCCACGCCAGGTTCAGCGCCACGCGGATCTCGCGGGTGGTGCGCAGCTCCTCGATGATCTCGCCGCGCTCGTCCGGCGCGAGGGACCAGCCGAGCTGGCTGACGTACTGCTCCGCGAGCCGGCCCAGCATGTCCCGCACGAACGTCACGCGCGCCTGGTTGTGCGGGCGGTGCCCGCGCCGGGCGTGCGCGATGGCGGACCGCACGTCGTTCGGGCGCACGACGACCGTGCGGCCGTCGATCGTCACCGTCGTCGGCCGGTCGGGGACCCGCTGCCGCTGCCGCACGGCGCGCTCGACGATCCGGCGCCACACCAGGCGGCCCTTGATCTCGGCGACCGCGTCGTCCTCGTCCGCGGTCGCCACGATGCCCGGGTACAGCTCCGCCACCGTCGTCGACACCACGCCCGTCTCGCCCAGCGACGGCAGCACCTGGTCGATGTACCGCAGGAACGTGCGGCTCGGGCCCAGCAGCAGCACGCCCGAGCGCTCCAGCGTCCGGCGGTGCGCGTACAGCAGGTACGCGGCGCGGTGCAGGGCGACCGCGGTCTTGCCGGTGCCGGGGCCGCCCTGGACCACCAGCGCCCCGGCGAGCTCCGCCCGGATGATCGCGTCCTGCTCCGCCTGGATGGTCGCGACGATGTCGCCCATCCGCCCCGTCCGCCGGGCGGCCAGCGCCGCGAGCAGCGCGCCCTCGCCCGACAGCGCGCCCAGCCGGTCCGCCGCGTCGGCGTCCGCGAGCACGTCCAGGTCCAGCACCTCGTCCTCCAGGCCCGTGACCCGGCGGCCGCGGGTGACCAGGTGCCGGCGCTGCACCACCCCGTCCGGCTGCGCCGCGGTCGCCCGGTAGAACGACTGCGCCGCGGGGGCGCGCCAGTCGGTGAGCATCGAGGCGTGCTCGTCGTCGTTCAGGCCGATCCGGCCGATGTAGCGGCGCCCGCCCTCGGCCAGGTCCAGCCGGCCGAACGCCAGCCGGTCCTCGACGGCCTCGAGCCGGGCGAGCCGGTCCTCGTACAGCGTCGCGAAGGCGTCCCGCTCGGACCGGTTCTGCGGCGAGCCCGACGGCCCGACGCGGCGGACCTCGGCCAGGCGCTCGCGGGTCTGCGCCCGCAGCTCGTCGAGGCGGGAGTACAGCCCGTCCACGACCTGCTGCTCGGCCGCCAGCTGCGCGTCGATCCCCGTCACCGGTGCTCCTGTCGGTCGTCCCCACGGCGCGTCCCTCCCGCGCCCCGCACCCGGTGGACCGGCGTGCCGGCCCGCGCGAGCGGCCGTCCATTATCCGCCACCGCGGCGGTGCCGTGTCACGCCCGTCCGGGGGACCGCCCGGGCCGGGAACCGGCGGCGGCGCGCACGGCGTCGCCCGGGGAAGATGCGCGGGCGGCCCGGTGTTGTGCCTCCCGGAGGGACCGCCCGCCCCCGGGCCGTCCCGCAGTCGTGAGCACAGGAGGACCCATGCTGGATCCGAGCGAGATCTACGCCGTCGACCCGGCGGTCGCCGCCGAGGTCGAGGCGCGGAGCGCGGGCGGCAGCGGCCCGGTGCTCGTGCACGCCGTGCGCGGCTTCGTCGACGCCGGCGGCGCGGGCCGCCTCGCCGCCGAGCACCTGACCGAGCAGCTCCCCACCGAGCGCCTGGCGACCTTCGACGTCGACCAGCTGCTCGACTACCGCTCCCGGCGCCCCACGGTGACCTTCGACGGCGACCACTGGGGCGAGTACGACGAGCCCGAGCTCGCCGTCGACCTGGTGCGCGACACGTCGGGCGTCCCGTTCCTGCTGCTGCACGGCGTCGAGCCGGACGTCCAGTGGGAGCGGTTCGTCGCGGCCGTCCGGCAGATCGTCGAGCGGTTCGACGTGCCGCTGACCGTCGGCCTGCACGGCATCCCGATGGGCATCCCGCACACCCGCCCGCTGTCCGTCACGGCGCACGCCAACCGCCCGGAGCTGGTCGCGGACTACACCTCGTGGTTCGGGACCGTGCAGGTGCCCGCCGACGCCGGGTCGCTGCTGGAGATCCGCCTCGGGCAGTCCGGGCACGACGCGATGGGCTTCGCGGTGCACGTGCCGCACTACCTCGCGCAGTCGCCCTACCCGCAGGCGAGCATCACCGCGCTGGAGCACGTCGAGCGCGCCGCCGGCCTGGAGCTCGACCTCGGCGCCCTGACCGCCGCGGCCGAGGAGACCCGCCTGGAGGTCGAGCGGCAGGTCGAGGAGTCCGCCGAGGTGGGCGCGGTCGTGCAGGCCCTCGAGCAGCAGTACGACGCGTTCACCCGGAACATCGGGCGCCCCAGCCTGCTGGCCGAGACGTCCGAGATCCCGACCGCGGACGAGCTGGGCGAGGAGTTCGAGCGGTTCCTCGCCGAGCAGCGGGGCGACGGCCCCGGCCTCTGACCCCGGTGCGCGGGGGGCAGAATGTCCCCACGTGACCTCCGACCGCCGTGCCCTGACCGTCTGGGGCGTCGCCGTCGCCGCCTACGTCGTCGCGATCATGAACCGGTCGTCGCTCGGCGTGGCGACCCTGGAGGTCACCGGGCTGTTCGGCGTCTCGTCGGCGCTGCTGGCCTCGATGGCCGTCGCCCAGCTCGTCGTCTACGCGCTGCTGCAGGTGCCGGTCGGCGTGCTGCTCGACCGGTTCGGGCCGCGGGTGCTCGTCGCCACCGGGGCGGTCGGGATGGCGGTGGGGCAGACCGTGCTCGCGCTCGCGCCCTCGGCCGCGTACGTGCTCGCCGGGCGCGTGCTGGTGGGTGCGGGTGACGCCCTGACCTTCGTGTCCGTCGTGCGCCTGGTGCCCGCGTGGTTCGCCGTGCGGCGCGTGCCCCTGATGACCCAGCTCACCGGCAGCATCGGGCAGCTCGGCCAGGTGCTGTCCGCCGTGCCGGTGGTCGCGCTGCTGCACGCCACCGGGTGGCGGTCGACGTTCCTGTCGGTCGCCGCCGCCGGGCTGGTGGCCGCGATCGCCGTGCTCGCGGTCGTGCGGGACGCGCC
>JAEWGQ010000080.1 GCA_023388235.1 Actinomycetes bacterium
CGCTGACCTGCATCGATGCCTCACATTCACCCGCCCGCCGCCGATTCGGCCGATACAGGTGGAGCGAAGTGGAGTACCGTGGAGCCATCGGGTGCCGACGGGTGCCCGGAGCGCGCGGTGCGGGGGAGGTGGCGACATGGGGTTCGAGCAGGCGCTCGCCGGCCTCGGCGCCTCCGTGCCCTTCCTCGGGACCCACACCCCGAAGCTGGACGACAAGGGCCGGCTGATCCTCCCCGCGAAGTTCCGCCCGCAGCTCGCCCAGGGCCTGGTCATGACGCGCGGGCAGGACCGCTGCCTGTTCCTGCTGCCGCTCGACGAGTTCGCCCGCATGCACGACAAGCTCCGCCAGGCGCCCGTGACCTCGAAGCAGGCCCGCGACTACCTCCGCGTGTTCCTGTCCGGCGCCTCCGACGAGGTGCCGGACAAGCAGGGCCGGGTGTCCATCCCCCCGATGCTGCGCACCTACGCGGGCCTCGACCGGGACGTCGCCGTCATCGGCGCCGGCACCCGCGTCGAGGTCTGGGACCTCCAGGCCTGGGAGACGTACCTCGCCCAGCAGGAGGCCGGCTACGCCGAGACCGCCGAGGAGGTCTTCCCCGGCGCCTTCTGACCCGACCGACCCGCCCCGACACGACCGACCCGGCCCGCGACCACGAACCCCCGCCCGACGAGACCTCCCCCCGGCAGCTCTGACGCCACTTCCCCGGCGTCAGAGGGCCGGTGGGGGATCTGGTCGGACGGCGGAGGGGCCGCCCGACCACCCCCGTACGGCAGCACCAGCGAGAGGAGGACCCGCATGTCCGAGCGCGACGCCGCGTCCCGGCACACGCCGGTGCTCCTGCAGCGCTGCGTCGACCTGCTGGCCCCGGCGCTCGCGGAGCCCGGCGCGGTGCTGGTGGACGCGACGCTCGGCATGGGCGGGCACACCGAGGGCGTGCTCACGGCGCTCGAGCACGTGCGCGTGGTCGGCGTGGACCGCGACCCCGAGGCGCTGCGGCTGGCCTCCGCCCGGCTGGCCCGGTTCGGTGACCGGTTCACTCCCGTGCACGCGGTGTACGACGAGATCCCGGAGGTGCTGGAGCGCCTCGGCCTGCCCGGCGTGCAGGGCGTGCTCATGGACCTGGGGGTCTCCTCCCTGCAGCTCGACGAGACCGAGCGCGGGTTCTCGTACGCCCAGGACGCGCCGCTGGACATGCGCATGGACCCGACCCGGGGCCGGACCGCCGCGGAGGTGCTCAACACCTACGACGAGGCCGACCTCGCCCGCGTGCTGCGCGAGTACGGCGAGGAGCGGTTCGCCGCGCGGATCGCCCGGCGCATCGTGCAGGCCCGCGCGACCGCGCCGGTCGAGCGCTCCGGGCAGCTGGTCGACCTGGTGCGCGCCGGCATCCCCGCGGCGGCGCGGCAGACGGGTGGCAACCCGGCCAAGCGCACGTTCCAGGCCCTGCGCATCGAGGTGAACGACGAGCTCGCCGTCCTCGGCCGCGCGGTGCCCGCCGCGATCGAGTCGCTCGTGGTGGGCGGCCGCATCGTCGTCGAGTCGTACCACTCGCTCGAGGACCGGCTGGTCAAGCGGGCGTTCGCGGCCGGTGCGGAGATCAGCGCGCCGCCCGGGCTGCCGGTCGTCCCCGACACGCACGAGCCGTACCTGCGGCTGCTCACCCGCGGGGCCGAGGAGGCCGACGCGGCGGAGGCGGCCCGGAACCCGCGGTCGCAGTCCGTGCGGCTCCGGGCGGCGGAGCGGCTGCGCCCGACGCCGGAGCACCTGCGGCCCGGCGCCGGCGAGCGGCGGCCGGCGGACGGGCGGCGGTGCGGTGGTGTCGGGCGGGTGCGCTCGGCGGCCCGCAGGCGCACGGACGCGGACCGCGGGTTCGTCTCGCGCTCCCCGGCCGGCGCTTCCTCGGCCCCCCGGGTCAGCAGGCGCAGGAACGGCTCGTCCTGCTCGGGCACGACCGGCAGCCCGGCGGGCGCGCTGATCGTCGCGCCGGCGGCGAGCACGCGCTTGACGATGCGGTCCTCGAGCGAGTGGTACGACTCGACGACGATCCGCCCGCCCACGGCGAGCACGTCTACCGCCGCGGGGACCGCGCGCTCGAGCACCTCGAGCTCGCCGTTCACCTCGATGCGCAGCGCCTGGAACGTGCGCTTGGCAGGGTTGCCGCCCGTCGTGCGGGTGGCCGCCGGGATCGACGCGCGAACCAGGTCGACGAGGTCCGCGCTGCGCTCCCACGGCTGCTGCTCGCGCCGGCGCACCACGGCCCGCGCGATCCGTTGGGCAAACCGCTCCTCGCCGTAGTCGCGCAGGATCCGCGTGAGCGCCCGCTCGTCAAACGTGTTGAGGACGTCCGCGGCCGTGAGGCCGACGGTGGGGTCCATGCGCATGTCGAGCGGGGCGTCGTGGGCGTAGGAGAACCCGCGCTCCGTCTCGTCGATCTGGAGCGAGGAGACGCCGAGGTCCATGAGCACGCCCTGGACCGGTGCCCCGACCACGTCCGCGACGACGGCGTCGATCTCGTCGTACACGGCGTGGACGGCGCGGAAGCGGTCGCCGAAGCGCGCGAGGCGGCGCGACGCGCGGTCGATCGCCTCGGGGTCGCGGTCGATGCCGACCACCCGCGCCGTCGGCACCTGCTCCAGGACTGCCTCCGTGTGGCCGCCCATGCCGAGCGTGCAGTCGACGAGCACGGAGCCCGGCTCGCCCAGCGCGGGCGCGAGCAGGTCGACGCAGCGCTGGAGGAGGACCGGGACGTGCCGCTCGGCGGCGTCGTCGGGGGTGCTCGTCACGTCCTCCTCCTCTCCGTGCTGTCGGTCTCGTCGCTGCTCGTGATGCTGTGCTGTCGGCTCCGTACGGTCAGGTCTCCCTCCGCGTCCTTTCTGGCGCCGGGGAAGTGCGCCAGACCGGGCGGGAGGAGGCCTCACCGTGCGGAGCCGGGGGTGCTCGGCCCTAGAAGCGCAGGTCCGGGAACACCTCCTCCGCGGTGTCGGAGTACGCCGACTCCTGCTCCGCGAGGTACGTCTCCCACGCCTGCGCGTCCCAGATCTCGACGCGCGTGCCGGCGCCGATCACGGCGACGTCGCGGTCGAGCCCCGCGTACGCCCGCAGGGGCGCGGGGATCGAGACACGTCCCTGCTTGTCCGGGATCTCGTCGCTCGCCCCCGAGAGGAAGACGCGCAGGTAGTCCCGGGCCTGCTTGCTCGTCACCGGCGCCTGCCGGATCTGGTCGTACATGCGCCGGAACTCGTCCATCGGCAGCAGGAACAGACAGCGCTCCTGCCCCCGCGTCATGACGAGACCCGGAGCGAGCCGTGACCGGAACTTCGCCGGGAGGATGAGCCTCCCCTTGTCGTCCAGACGCGGCGTGAAGGTACCCAGGAGCAGGCCGGAGGAACCGCCGAGCACGTCGTCCACGAAGCCGGACATGCACCAGGCACCTCCCCTCCTTCTCCCTTCTGCTCCACGGTACTCCACTTCCCTCCACCGCTCTCGGTGAAACTCCCGGGTTTCACCCGTCTTCGCAGGATCTCCGCAGGTCAGCAGGGGTGGAGAGCGGTGGAGGGGAGCACTCCCCAGGGCGCGTCGCGGACGCCGCCCCGAGGCTCCGCCGTCGTGCGGCGGGCGCTCCCGGGCGCGCCGGGCGTTCCCAGGCGGGCCGACGGCGGGCGCGCTCGGCTGCCGTGGAGGGAGAGGGAGGGCCCGGGGCGGGACGGCCCGGCAAGACACCTCCGGCACGGGTCGGCGGACCCTCCCCCGTCAACTAGGCTCTTCCCACCCGCGGTCTCGCCGGTCCGCGGCCCTGCGCCACCGACGACGGAGGTCCCCGTGCTCCCCGACATCGCCCCTGTCGCGCCCTCCGACGAGCCCGGGTCAGGTCGCCTCCCCGGTCTCGACGAGCTGGTCGAGACGACCGGACGGATCCGCTCCGGCATCGAGTCCGTGGTCACCGGGCGGCCGGACCTCGTGACCGTCACCGTCGCCGTCCTCCTGGCGCAGGGGCACCTCCTCGTCGAGGACGTCCCCGGCGTCGGGAAGACGACGCTCGCCAAGGCCCTGGCACGCACGATCGACTGCAAGGTCGGCCGCATCCAGTTCACGCCCGACCTCCTGCCGAGCGACCTCACCGGCGTCAACATCTACCGCGCCGCGAACCACGAGTTCGAGTTCCGCCCGGGCCCCGTCTTCTCCAACATCGTCATCGGCGACGAGATCAACCGCGCCTCCCCCAAGACCCAGTCGGCGCTCCTGGAGTGCATGGAGGAGGGCCAGACGACGGTCGACGGCACGACCCACATGCTCCCGAGCCCGTTCCTCGTCGTCGCGACCCAGAACCCGGTCGAGATGGAGGGCACCTACCCTCTCCCCGAGGCCCAGCGCGACCGCTTCATGGCGCGGCTCACCGTGGGGTACCCGGACGTCGACGCCGAGCTGCGCATGCTCGACCGCCAGGAGACGGACAACCCGCTCGCGCACCTGCGGCCCGTGACCACCGGTGCGGACGTGCTGCGGTTCGCCGAGGTCGCGCGCTCGGTCCACGCGTCCACGGCCGTCAAGCGCTACGTCCTCGCGCTCGTCACCGCGACGCGCGAGCACCCGGGCCTGCGCCTCGGTGCCTCCCCCCGCACGACGCTCCAGCTCCTGCGCGCGGCGAAGTCGCTGGCCGCGATGGCGGGGCGCGACCACGTGCTCCCCGACGACGTGCAGTACCTCGCGGTGCCCGTGCTCGCGCACCGGCTCGTCGTCACCACCGAGGCACGGCTCTCGGGCCAGGACGCCGAGGCCGTCGTCGCGTCCCTCGTGGCGCAGACGCCGATCCCCGCGCTGGACGCGACCGAGCGACGCTGACGTGCGCGGCCCGTCGTTCCTCGCGCGGCTCCGGCGCAGGACCCGGAGCCTCGCCAGCGCGCGCCCCACGCGACGAGGCACAGTGCTGCTCGGCGCGGGCGCAGCGCTCGTGGTGCTCGGCGTCACGCTCGGCCTGCCGGACCTCGTCGGGCTCGGTGCCGCCGGGATCCTCACCGTCGGCGCCGCGTGGTGCTGGATGGCGGTCCGACGCATCGACCGGGGACGAGGCGCGCTGCACGTGACGCGCCGCGTCCAGCCCAACCCGGCCGTGCGCGGCCAGTTCACGACCGCGCGCCTGGCCGTCGCGGCGGCGCGCACGACGTCGTCGACGGCGTCCACGCTCGCGCGCCTGCGGATCAGCGAGCAGGCCGCGCACGAGCTGTGCGACCAGGGCTCGCTGCGCGCGCAGGTCGCCACGGTCGGCGACCACATCGCCGTGCGGTACCGCCTGCGGCCGCTGCGGCGCGGACGGTGGCCGCTCGGTCCGCTCCTCACGACGCGGACCGACCTGTTCGGGCTCGTCAGCGCGACGCAGGAGCTCGGCGACCCGACGGCGGTGGCCGTCTGGCCGCGCACGGTGGAGCTGCCGGTGCGCGGGACCCGGGCGTTCGGCGAGCACGAGCGCTCGGCCTCCGGGGCGAGGCTCGCGTCGAGCGACGACTCGGTCCTGCGCGACTACGTCACCGGCGACGACCCCCGCCGCGTGCACTGGGTCAGCGCCGCGCGCCGCGGCCAGCTCATGGTGCGCTCCGACGAGAGCGCGGGGCTGCCGCCCGTCACGGTGCTCCTCGACCGGGGCCTCCTGCCGCACCCCGAGCTCGCCGCGTCGAGCCC
>JAEWGQ010000157.1 GCA_023388235.1 Actinomycetes bacterium
GGCTGGTGGCGCGGCCGGCTGTCCGAGGTCGCCGGCTGGACCTTCACGCCCTGAGCCTGCGGCTCACGGTCCCAGCGGTGTGACGGCGGTGACCGTCAGGCACGTCTCGTCGTCGATGGCGTTGGGCATCGGGTCGAGGACGAGGGCCATCGGGTGCCCCCAGTGCGGGCTGAAGGTGGCGTGCGCGTTCCCGTCGCCCGCGACGGCGGCCTCGAGCCGGTCGAAGAGGTCGGGGACGGTGGGGATGTCCTCGTAGTGCTCGGCGGTGGGCGTCCACCCGTCGGGGATCTCGGAGGCCACCTCGGACACGGCGCCGCCGGTCACGCGCACCGCCCACCGGCCCACGAGCTGCTGCTCGCCGCATGTGCCCTCGAGCACGTACGAGTAGTCGGCCATGTCGGCGGTCTCCCACCGTTCGCGGGCCTGCGCGAGGTCGTCCTCGCTGAGGTTCGGCCCCTGCGGCGGCTCGCCTGCCGCCCCCCAGGGTGTGCAGCCGCTGAGGGCGACCACGCTGATGAGGGCGCCGACGAGCGCGACAGCCAGGCCGTGCGCTCGTCGGCGTCTCATGTCAGCCCAGCAGGTCGTGCCGCAGGATGGTCGCCTCGCGGCCCGGGCCCACGCCGATCGCGGAGATGCGCGTCCCGGAGATCTCCTCGAGGGCGAGCACGTACCGCTGCGCGTTGACGGGCAGGTCCTCGAACGTCCGGCAGCCGGAGATGTCCTCGCTCCAGCCGTCGAACTCCTCGTAGACCGGCGTCGCGTGGTGGAAGTCGCTCTGGTCGAGCGGCATCTCGTCGTGGCGCTTCCCGTCGACGTCGTAGGCCACTGCGACCGGGATCTTCTCCAGGCCCGACAGGGTGTCGAGCTTGGTGAGCACCAGGTCGGTGAGCCCGTTGACGCGGGCGGCGTACCGCGCGACCACGGCGTCGTACCAGCCGGTGCGGCGCGGGCGGCCCGTGGTGGTGCCGAACTCGCCGCCCTTCTGCCGCAGGTGCTCGCCCATGTCGTCGAGCAGCTCGGTGGGGAACGGGCCCTCGCCGACGCGCGTCGTGTACGCCTTGATGACGCCCACCACGCGGTCGATGCGGGTGGGTCCGACGCCCGACCCGGTGCACGCACCGCCCGCCGTGGCGGAGGACGACGTGACGAACGGGTAGGTGCCGTGGTCGATGTCGAGCATCGTGGCCTGGCCGGCCTCGAACACGACGGTCTTGCCCTCGTCCAGGCCCTTGTTCAGCACCAGCGGGGTGTCGGCGACGTACGGGCGGACGCGCTCGGCGTAGCTGAGCAGCTCCTCGACCGTCTCGTCGACCGTGATCGCCCGGCGGTTGTAGACCTTCACCAGCAGGTGGTTCTTCTGGTCGAGGGCGCCCTCGACCTTCTGCCGCAGGATGTTCTCCTCGAACAGGTCCTGGATGCGGATGCCGACGCGGTTGATCTTGTCGGCGTACGCCGGGCCGATGCCGCGGCCGGTCGTGCCGATCTTCCGCTTGCCGAGGAACCGCTCGCTCACCTTGTCGATCGTGCGGTGGTACGGCGCGATGACGTGGGCCGCGGACGACACCAGCAGGCGCTCGGCGGACACGCCGCGGGCCTCCAGGGCGTCGATCTCGCTGAACAGCACCTCGAGGTCGATGACCACGCCGTTGCCGATCACCGGGGTGACGCCGGGCGACAGGATGCCCGACGGCAGCAGGTGCAGCGCGTACTTCTCGCCGCCGACGACGACCGTGTGCCCGGCGTTGTTCCCGCCGTTGAACTTCACGACGTAGTCGATCCGCGAGCCGAGCTGGTCGGTCGCCTTGCCCTTGCCCTCGTCACCCCACTGGGTACCGAGCACCACGACGGCCGGCATGTGATCACCACTCCCACCCTGCCTCGCGACGGCGCACGGTCCGGGCACGGGGCGGCAGGTGACCCCAGTACCTCCGGAAGGTTACCGGAGGCCCGCGTGCGGGGGCCGGACGGCGCTCAGCGCAGCTGCGCCACCTCGGACGCCGAGGTGCCGGAGTCCACGAGCAGCTGCGCGCAGCGCTCCGCCTCGTCGTCCTCCTCGATCGCCTCCGCCGCCTCCGCGAGCGCGAGCACCGCCCGCAGGAACCCCTGGTTCGGCTCGTGGTCGACCGGCACCGGCCCGCGGCCGCGCCAGCCGGCACGCCGCAGGGCGTCCAGCCCGCGGTGGTAGCCGGTGCGGGCGTACGCGTAGGCGGCGACGGGGTCGCCCTCGTCGGCCAGCGCGCGCTCGGCGAGCAGCGCCCACGCCAGGGACGACGCCGGCACGGTGCGCGCGGCCTCCCGCGGGTCGCCGCCACCGGTGAGGACGGCGCGCGCGTCGGCGTCCGCGCCGTCGGGCAGCAGGGTCGGCTCGGGCTCGAGCAGGTTCGGTCCGGTCATGCGCCCAGTCTCGCAGCGCGGCGCTGCGGGTGCGGTGCGGCGCGCGCGGTGGTTACAGTCGTGGAGCCCCTGCCTGCCCCCCGGAGGTCATCATGATCGAGATCGCCACCTCGGCGGCGACGACCACGCTCGTCATCGCCGGCGACCTCGACCTCGCCGAGCGGGACCAGTTCCCCGAGATCGCGGCGCGCGTGGTGGGGCTGCGGCGCCAGCTGCTCGTCATCGACATGTGCGGCGTCACGTTCATGGACTCGACGGGCGCGGCGTTCCTCATCTCGCTGGCCGACGCCAGCCGCAAGCGCGGCGGCGCGACGGTGCTGCGCGGGGCCGACCCGCGGGACCTGTTCGTGCTGGAGATCTGCGGGGCGCTCGAGCTGTTCCGCATCGACGCGGACCACCGCTGCGCGCAGGACGAGGCGGCGGCGGTCGCGCAGGACGCGTCCTCGCCCGCCTGAGCCCGGCCCGCACGACCGGCCCTCACGACCGGCCCGGCCCGCCCGGCCGGGGACACCCCGGCGCGGCCGCGCGCCCGTCGGCCGCC
>JAEWGQ010000166.1 GCA_023388235.1 Actinomycetes bacterium
GCGGCGCACCGGTCGCGGCCAGCACCGCGGCGAGCGCGCCGAGGTGGTCGGCGTGCCGGTGCGTGGTGACGACCAGGTCCAGCCGCGGGCCGGGCCCGTCCGCCGCCAGCAGGTCGAGCAGCCGGCCCGGCTCGGCCGCCGCGTCCACCAGCAGGCACGCGCCCGTGCGGCGGCACGTCAGCGTGTAGGCGTCGTTGTCCATCGGCCCGACGGACAGCTTGCGCAGGACCACCGCGTCCAGCGTCCGCACGTCGGCGGGGCCGCCCGGGGTCACGTCGCCGGTGTACGCGGTCACGGGCGCCCCACCGCCTCGGCCCGCTCCTGCGCCGACCCGCCGCGGGCCAGCGCCTCGTCCAGGCTGTGCACCGCCCGGACCAGCGCGAGGTGCGACAGCGCCTGCGGCAGGTTGCCCGCCATCCGCCCGGTGGCGGGGTCGTGCTCCTCGGCCAGCAGGCCGACGTCGGTGCGCAGCCCGACCAGCACGTCGAGCACCGCGGTGGCGCCGGCGACGTCGCCCTGCCGGGCGAGGGCGTCCGCGAGCCAGCCCGAGCAGGCCAGGAAGGGGTGCTCGGCGCCGCGCAGCCCGTCGTCGGTGCGCTCGGTGCGGTACCGGTGCAGCAGGCCGGGGGAGACCTCGAGCTCGGCGCGGACGGCGGCGACGGTGCCGAGCAGCCGCGGGTCGTCCGGCGGCAGGAAGCCCACCTGGACGAGCTGGAGCAGGGACGCGTCGGTGTGCTCCGCCCCGTAGTGCTGCACGAACGTGCCCCGGCCGGGGTGCCAGCCGTGCGCGAGCACGTCGGCGTGCACGGCGTCGCGCTCCCGGCGCCAGCGCTCGACCGGTCCCGGCAGCCCGTGGTCCTCGACGGCCCGCACCGCGCGGTCCAGCGCGGCCCAGGCCATGACCTTCGAGTGCGTGAAGTGCCGCGGTGCGCCCCGCACCTCCCAGATCCCGGAGTCCGGCTCGCGCCACGTCCGGCACAGGTGGTCGACGAGGTGCACCTGCAGCGACCACGCGTCCGGGCTCTCGGGCACGCCGGCGGCCCGCGCCAGGTGCAGGGCGCACATCACCTCGCCGAGCACGTCGTTCTGCACCTGCCCGACGGCGGCGTTCCCGACGCGCACGGGGCGGGACCCGGCGTAGCCCGGCAGGTGGTCGAGGGTGCGCTCGGGCAGGTCCCGCGAGCCGTCGACGCCGTACATGATCTGGACGTCGGCCGGGTCGCCCGCGACGGCGCGCAGCAGCCACTGCCGCCAGGCCTGCGCCTCGGCGCGGTAGCCGTGCTCGAGCAGGGCCTCCAGCGTCATCGCCGCGTCCCGGAGCCAGCAGTAGCGGTAGTCCCAGTTCCGCTCGCCGCCGAAGTCCTCGGGCAGCGAGGTGGTGACGGCCGCGACGATCCCGCCGGTCTGCGAGTCCGTGAGCAGCCGCAGCACCAGCAGGGACCGCACGACGGCCTCGCGGTACCGGCCCTGGTACCGGGACGCCTGGGCCCAGCGGCCCCAGCGGTCCTCGGTCGCCTCGATCCGGTGCTGCACCCGGGGCGCGCGCGGCACCGGCGCCCAGGACGGCACCCAGGTGAGCGACAGCTCGACGTCCTCGCCCTCCGCCAGGTCGAACGCGTCCGCGTGCGCCCGGCGGCCCCCGCGGTGCGGGCGGGGCAGCCGGTCCCCGCGCAGCACCAGGGCGTCCGGGCCGGCGACCGCCTGGATGACCTCGGCGCCGTCGGGGTCGGCGACCCGGTGCACCCACGGCTCCACCCGGCCGTACCCGAACCGGACGACCCACTCGTGCCGCACGGCCACGGTGCCGCGGGTGCAGGTGAGCCGGCGCACGAGGTCGCAGCGGCCGTCGCCCAGCGGCATGGCGTCGAGCAGCACGGCGGTGCCGGTCGGCGTCTCGAACGTGGTCTCCAGCACGAACGAGTCGCCGAGGTACCGCCGGGTCACGCGCGTGGCGTCCGGCACGGTGAGCAGCCAGCGCCCGTGCTCGGGCCCGCCGAGCAGCGCGGCGAAGCAGGCGGCCGAGTCGAAGCGCGGCGGGCACAGCCAGTCCACCGAGCCGGCGCGGGACACGAGCGCGGCGGTGCGCCCGTCCCCGAGCACCGCGTAGTCGCCGATGGGGGTCGTGGCGTCCGTCACGTGCAGCACGCCCCCATGCTGCCCCGACCGGCGGCGTCGCGCGACGCACACCGTTCGAACACATGTGCGGTTGTCGGAGGTCCGCCGTAGCATGGCGCGCGTGAACGATCGACTGGTGGTCCAGGGGGCCCGCGAGCACAACCTGCGCAACGTCGACCTGGACCTCCCGCGCGACAGGCTCATCGTCTTCACCGGCCTGTCGGGGTCGGGCAAGTCGTCCCTGGCGTTCGACACCATCTTCGCGGAGGGCCAGCGGCGGTACGTCGAGTCGCTGTCCGCGTACGCCCGGCAGTTCCTCGGGCAGATGGACAAGCCGGACGTCGACTTCATCGAGGGCCTGTCGCCCGCGGTGTCGATCGACCAGAAGTCGACCAACCGCAACCCGCGGTCGACGGTCGGCACCATCACCGAGGTCTACGACTACCTGCGCCTGCTGTTCGCGCGCGCCGGCACCCAGCACTGCCCGGTGTGCGGCGAGCGCGTGACGGCGCAGACGCCGCAGCAGATCGTGGACCGCCTGCTCGAGCTGCCGGAGGGCACGCGGTACCAGGTGCTCGCCCCGGTCGTGCGCGGCCGCAAGGGCGAGTACGCCGACCTGTTCAAGGAGCTGCAGGCCAAGGGCTTCGCCCGCGCCCGCGTGGACGGCGAGGTGGTGCAGCTCGCGTCGCCCCCGACGCTGGAGAAGAAGCTCAAGCACGACATCGAGGTGGTCGTGGACCGCCTGGTGGCGCGCGAGGGCGTGCAGCGGCGGCTCACCGACTCGGTGGAGACCGCCCTCGGCCTGGCCGGCGGCCTGCTCGTGGTCGAGATGGTCGACGCCGACCCCGACGACCCGGAGCGCGAGCGCCGGTTCTCCGAGAACCGCGCGTGCCCGAACGACCACCAGCTCACGCTGGAGGAGATCGAGCCGCGGACCTTCTCGTTCAACGCCCCGTACGGCGCCTGCCCGGAGTGCACCGGCATCGGCTCGCGGCTCGAGGTCGACCCCGAGCTCGTGGTCCCGGACGAGGACCTGTCGCTGCGCGACGGCGCGGTGGCCCCGTGGGCGCAGATCTCGTCCGAGTACTTCGAGCGGGTGCTGACGGCGCTGGCCGACGACCTCGGGTTCTCCATGGACCAGCCGTGGCGGGCGCTGCCCGAGCGCGCGCGCTCGGCCGTGCTCTACGGCGAGAACCACCAGGTGCACGTCAAGTACCGCAACCGGTGGGGCCGCGAGCGGCAGTACTCCACGGGCTTCGAGGGCGTCGTGACGTTCCTCGAGCGCCGCCACTCCGAGACCGAGTCCGAGTGGAGCAAGGAGAAGTACGAGGCCTTCATGCGCGAGGTCCCGTGCCCCGTCTGCGAGGGCACGCGCCTCAAGCCCGAGGTGCTGGCGGTGCTCGTCGGCGGCAAGTCGATCGCCGACGTGTGCGCGCTCCCGATCCGCGAGGCGCGGGACTTCCTCGACGCCCTGGAGCTCGGCGAGCGCGAGCGCCAGATCGCCGTGCAGGTGCTCAAGGAGATCCAGGCCCGCCTCGGGTTCCTGCTGGACGTCGGCCTGGACTACCTCTCGCTCATGCGGCCGGCGGCGACGCTGTCCGGCGGCGAGGCGCAGCGCATCCGCCTGGCGACGCAGATCGGCTCCGGCCTGGTGGGCGTGCTGTACGTCCTGGACGAGCCCAGCATCGGGCTGCACCAGCGCGACAACCGCCGGCTGATCGACACGCTGACCCGGCTGCGGGACCTCGGGAACACCCTCATCGTCGTGGAGCACGACGAGGACACCATCCGCACCGCGGACTGGATCGTCGACGTCGGCCCGGGCGCGGGCGAGCACGGCGGCCGCGTGGTGCACTCCGGCGACCTCGCCGGGCTGCTGGCGTCCCGCGAGTCGGTGACCGGCGCGTACCTGTCCGGCCGCCGGTCCATCCCGATGCCGGAGACCCGCCGGAAGGTGGACCGCAAGCGCCAGGTCACCGTGCACGGCGCGCGCGAGCACAACCTGAAGAACGTGGACGTGTCGTTCCCGCTCGGGACGCTCACCGCGGTCACGGGCGTGTCCGGCTCCGGCAAGTCCACGCTCGTGAACTCGATCCTCTACACGGTGATGGCGAACGAGCTGAACGGTGCCCGCCGGGTCGCGGGGCGGCACAAGCGCGTGTCCGGCCTGGAGCACCTCGACAAGGTGGTGCACGTCGACCAGGGCCCGATCGGCCGCACGCCGCGGTCCAACCCCGCCACGTACACCGGCGTGTGGGACCGGATCCGCAAGCTCTTCGCCGAGACGACCGAGGCGAAGGTGCGGGGCTACACCGCCGGGCGGTTCTCGTTCAACGTCAAGGGCGGCCGCTGCGAGGCGTGCTCCGGCGACGGCACGCTGAAGATCGAGATGAACTTCCTGCCCGACGTGTACGTGCCGTGCGAGGTCTGCCACGGGGCCCGGTACAACCGGGAGACCCTCGAGGTGCACTTCAAGGGCAAGACCGTGGCGGACGTGCTCGACATGCCGATCGAGGAGGCCGCGGACTTCTTCGCGGCGGTCCCGGCGATCAGCCGCCACCTGCGCACGCTGGTGGACGTCGGCCTCGGCTACGTGCGGCTCGGGCAGCCGGCCCCGACGCTGTCCGGGGGCGAGGCGCAGCGCGTCAAGCTCGCCACCGAGCTGCAGCGCCGGTCGACCGGGCGCACGGCGTACGTCCTGGACGAGCCGACCACGGGCCTGCACTTCGAGGACATCCGCAAGCTGCTCGGCGTCCTGCAGGGGCTCGTCGACAAGGGCAACAGCGTCATCGTCATCGAGCACAACCTCGACGTCATCAAGAACGCGGACTGGGTCGTGGACATGGGCCCCGAGGGCGGGTCGGGCGGCGGCACGGTCGTCGCGCAGGGCACGCCCGAGCACGTCGCCACGGTCCCGGCCAGCCACACCGGCCGGTTCCTCGCCGAGGTGCTCGAGCCCGACCGGGAGGCCGTCAGCGCGTGACGCCGGCGCCCGCGGCCTCCCGGGTCGCGGGCGCGGGCTCCGTCCGGACCGGGAACGTCACGGACCGGGCGATGAAGCAGTGCTCGTGCGCGCGGCGGTGCAGGTCGGCGAGCTGGGCGTCCAGCCCGGCGGCGTCCTCGTCGTCCGCGACCGCGCCGCCCGGGCGCACGGTGACCTGCGGGCGCAGCACCACCTCGGTGAACGCCCCGTGGCCGGCCGCCGCGAC
>JAEWGQ010000189.1 GCA_023388235.1 Actinomycetes bacterium
GGGTCGAGGTGCGGATGCTGTCCGCCGTCGACCGCGCGGGCTTCCGGTACGAGCACAGCTACGCGCGCGGCAGCGGCGAGCGCACGGAAGGGGTGTACCGCGCCGGCGAGCAGGGCGGGGGGATGGAGCTCGAGGGCGACGCGTACGAGTCCCTGGAGCGGCTGGTCGAGGCCTGCGCCTGATCAGCGCCCGCGCAGCACCAGGCGTTGGTGCAGCTCTCCTGTGACCGCCTCCGGCGCCGCGAAACTGGTCCCCTGGGCGTTCGTCCCTGCAAACGTGCACCGGGCGAACGCCAGGTCCTACGCGCTCAACATGGTGGCCGCGAACTGCAGGGCGCCGGCGGGCCGCGCGCACGGGTCCGCGGTGGCTGTTCCTCAACGTGATCGAGGGAGTGTCCACCACCAGCCGGCGGCCGGCGGCCTGACTCCCCCGACGCCCCGTTGGCGGCGCGCCGATGCGCCGATCGATGTTAATCCTCGGCGATCACCCGCAGGAACGCGCCCAATTCTGCCAGTCCGTCCGGGGTACCGGGCAGGTAGTTCGTCAGGGCCCGCGAGTGCACCACGTAACTCGCCCACTGGGCGCGGGAGATGGCGACGTTCAACCGGTTCCGGTTCAGGAGGAACTCCATCCCGCGAGGGACGTCCATGGGAGACGACGCCGCCATGGACAGCACCACCACGGGCGCTTCCTTGCCCTGGAACTTGTCGACCGTGCCGACCCGGATCCCGGTGATGCTGTGCGCCTCCAGGGTGTGCCGAATCTTCGCGACCTGGGCGTTGTACGCGGCGACGACCAGGATGTCAGCGGGTGAGAGCTGCCGGTCCATGCCCGTGGCGTCGGTCCACGTTCGTTTGAGAAGGTCGGAAACGAGCGCGGTCACCGTGTCCGCCTCCTCAGCGGACAGCACCGCGTTGCCTGTGTGCTCTACGGCCTCGGCGTGCACACCGGGCCGCACGCCGTCGAGGTTGCGCGTCGGGGGCGCCACAGATGTCAGCCTGTTCGCGTACGACAGCCGGGAGACCGTCGCACACAGGCCGGGGTGCATCCGCCACGTGGCGTCGAGGAAGTACCCGAGCGAGGTTGGGAGGGTGTCGGCCCCGTCCATCAGCCAGTCGAGCGCGGAGCGGTCAACCGGCTCAGGGTGTGTTCCCTGGCTGACCTGCGGTAGTTGCTGCGGGTCGCCGAGCAGAAGTAGGCGGTCGGTGGCGCCGGCGATCGCGATGGTGTTCGCCAGGGAGAACTGGCCGGCCTCGTCGATCACGATGAGGTCGTACCCGCCTGGCGGGATCTTGGTGTCGCCAGCAAAGTCCCAGCAGGTCCCGCCGACGACGAAGCCGCTGGGCTGCTGGTCGAAGAACCGCTTAAACGCCCTGGTGTCACGCAGCTTCACCCATGGGTGCTCGGAGGTGTCCCCGGTCGACGGCTTCTTGGCGACGCGGTCGGCCGGCGCCCCGGCTTCTAGGACGGCGCTCAGGAGGTGTTCGACGGTCGTGTGCGACTGGGCTACCACGCCGATCTTCCAGCCCTCGCGGGCCAGGGCTTCGATCACTCGGGCCCCGTTGTAAGACTTGCCAGTGCCTGGCGGGCCCTGCACGGCGAGATAGGAGTGGTCGAGCTCCCGCACGGCGTCGGTGATCGCGACGTGGACCGGGGTGTCAGCGGCCGCGCGGGGGAGAGGCGCCGAGCCGAGCAGACGCGGAGGACGACGACGCAGGAGGTCCAGAACTGCGTCCGCGGGCAGGTCCGGGAGTCGTGCCGCCAGGTCGGAGGCGTAGGCGTGGATCGCGCTCTTCAGCGGTCCGTTGATCCACAGCGCTGCGGGCCCGACAGCTATCGGCAGGGTGTCGTGTCGGGGTGCGTCGGCTGCGATGGACTCGTTGATGGTGAGGATGTCGGTCTCGTCGGGTCCGGTCGTGGTGGCCGTGACGATCTTGGCGCCGTCAGTCCATCCGCGAGGGCTGCCGGTGGCTCTGTTCGCGGCGCCGGGCACCGGCGCGTCGTACAGGAGGTACACGTCCTTGCCCGCGGTCAGGTCGCTGCCGGCACTCAGTCGTCCGGTCAGGCGCAGCGTGCGTCGAGGTCGCGTACCGCGAAGGGGTACTGCCCAGGTGTCCACCACCTCGGCGGTGTCGACAACCATGGTCGAGCGTGGATCAGTCCACTCCGACGGGTCGGCGCTGAGCCGGTCGAAGTGCGCCCACCAGAACGGCTTCTCCTCGCGCACGTGGAAGTTGACCGCTGCTGCGACGAGCGCGACCGCGGCCTGGTCGCTCGTCCGCGCGCCGCCGGCCGGCTGCGTGAACGCATCGAGCGCCGTCAGCACCCCGTCGGTCTCGATGGGGTCGACCGCCGTCGCGGCAGCCTCGCCTGCCAAGGTGGCGGCTGGTGGGGCGGGTGGTGCGCTTGCCCGCTCCAGGAGCCAGTTCCGCAGCTCAAGCGTGGACTGGCAGTCGTACTCGTTGTATCCGGCGATCTGCTCTAGCTTGTCAAGCCACCCCTGGTGCTCGCCCTGGTCGCGCAGATCGCATGCGTCCGCGTACTCGGTGATCGACTCGCCCGCCGTGGTGACTTCCCCGCTGCGGGCCTGAGGCATGTAGAGCGGTTCGAGCTTCTTCAGGGAGTAGGAGCGCTGCCCGACCCGCAGGCTCGCCCGGACGGTGGCGTACAGGTCGACCAGGACCCCCTCGCGCAGCAGCTGGTCGACTTCGTCCTCCCCGACGCCGTGACGCGCGGCCAGGCGCAGCAGCGCGCTCTTCTCGTAGGGCGCGTAGTGGTAGATGTGCATGCCGGGGTACTCGGCGCGGCGCTCGCGCACGTACGTCAGGAACTCGGCCAGCGCCACCTTCTCCTGGACTCGGTCGTGCGCCCAGAACGGCCGGAACACCGCGGGTGCGTCACCGATCGGTGCCTCAACGACGCCGAACAGGTACTCCAAGCCCCACCGGTCTGCGTCTCGGGTGCCAGGGGTGTCGTCGTACCACAGGGGGTCGCCCTCGAAGTCGAAGAAGATGTCCCCAGGGTCGGCCGCGGGCAGCGAGGCGATCGCCTGAGGGGAGAACACCTCGGAGTGCACGGTGCCGTCGCCGGCGTCCTGAGCCGCCTGCAGTGCGGCCTGCGCACGCAGCCGGGACAGGGTCGTGGCGCCGATACCGTCGACCGGCCCGGAGGACCCGGCGAGCGCCTCGACGGTGCAAACCCCGGCCGCCGCGAGCCGCGCGCGCTGCGTCACCGTGAGGCCGGCGACGAGCAGCGGATCGCGCACAGCTTCGATCTCGCTCGTGCAGGCCGCGCAGCGCCCGCACGCGGTGACGCCCGCGTCCCCCCAGCGGACCGGGGTGCCGGCGTCGCGGTGGTCCCCGAGCAGCCGCAGTAGGCGGCGAGACCGCTCCCGGTACACCGGAACCAGGTCGTCGGTTCGGCGGGTGACGCTCTGCCCGGTCCCCAGGATCAGATGCACCTGATCGGAGACTGGTACGCCGCTCCGCTCCAGCTGATCGGCATAGGCCGCGAGCTGGATGAGCGCCAGCACCTTCTCCGAGCGCGCGAGTTTGGTGTCCCGGACCGACCAGACCATCCCTGCAGGTGACTGCTCCCGGACCAAGAAGTCTGCCCAGCCCACGAACGACCCGTCGAAGAAACCGGCCTGGTAGATCACGGTGCTGCCATCGACGAGCGCCTTGGCGGTGTCGGTGTCCATCTGCTCGAGGGCGGCACGACGGTCGTAGTCGTCCCTGCCCGGGCGAGCAATGGCCCGGACTCCGCCGCCGTCGACGTCCCACCCGCCGTGCTCAGCGAGGAGCCCTGCGAGCGCGTCCTGCTCGTGCCGTCGGCCCAGCGACGTGACGCGAGCGAGCAAGGCGTCGGGCGCCGGTGCTGCCTCGACGGTGTGGCCAAGGACGCGATCGAGGGTCCGCAGCGAGGCGAACTCGCACGTCGCTGCGGCGGTGAGGTCGGACGCCGAGTGCACCAGCGTCCCGTCATCCAGGACGAACATGCGCACGACCATGGCGTCGTGGAGCTCTGGTTCACCACCGCCGTCCGGGTGAGATGTCTCGCGGCTGCCGAGCGGCCCGCGTCCGCGGTTGGCGGGGTAGGGCTACCCCAAGTGTCTAGACAGGGCGGACCGGGCAATCGTGTCGGTTTGCCCTCGCTGACTGTTCATCCACGTGTGCTTGCCGACCGGCATGTCAGGGGCGGTGGTCAGCCCAGGAGCGGCGCTGCTCTGCACGGCGACCCTGTCCAAACTTGGAGGCAATTGCGGCAGACCGGGCGCGGCGGGCACCTCCGCTCCGCCCCTTTCTAATAGTGCAACCCCACGTGGTCGACGATGACCCGGCCGTTCTGCGGGTCGAACGCGAAGTAGATCCGGCCGCACTCGTGCGCGGGAACCCCGTCGTTGACCTTCACGTGCGGGGTCCTGTCGTGCTTGTCTTCCTCGAACGTGAAGGCGCGAAACGACTTCGGCATCTTGTCGTCTTGGAGCGACACCTTGAGGTCGTAGTTCTCCCGGATCCACTTGTCGACATGCCCGATCGTTCGGTCAGTCCCGTCATTGAGGTCCCGGGCTACGCGCGCCAGTTTTACCAAGGCTGTTCGCATGTCCTCGGGCGTGGGGTACCGATCGGCCTTCTTCCACGCCACGCGCGCTGCCTCGGTGAACACCAGCCTTCCCTCGGTGGCCTTCTCGAGGTGACTCGCAAGGGCGTTGAGAGTCTCTACGTCGCCGGTGACGAGTGCGGGGGCTTCGTCGAGGCCCGTGCCGGTGTCCTCGTCGATGATGGTGGCCCCCGCGTAGTGTTGGGCGATCTGCAACTGTTCGGCGGTTGCCTTCCAGCGCGCCGCCTCGCCGGCGAGCCCACGAGCGCGGGCATCGCTATCTGCCCACGCCTCCATAGCGTCGTTCAGGTCGATGCGGAGCTGGTCGCGCTCCTGATTGAGCGCGTCGATGATCGCGGTCAGGTTCCCGGACTCCACCGCCGCGGCGGTTCGCGCGGCAGCCAGCTCGGAGCGAGAGACACGTCCAGCCTCTCGGACGGCGCGGTACACCTCGTCCGACCCGCGTGTCAGTACAGATAGAGGAGCGACCTGACGCATGACGGTCGCCCGGAGGGTGTCGACCTCGCCGGCGTTGACGATGTCCTCGCCGACCACGGTGGCTGGGACGGCCAGGTCCGACCACACCAGGAGACCGCCGGCGTACGGCACCCGCGCCCGTTTCTCCTGCGCGAGAAGGTGGCGGGCGGTGGGCAAGTCCACAGTCACGACGCGCACCAGACCGACCAGGCCGGCGGCTGCCCTGCGCGCCGCCTGGTGCGCCTCCTTCGTCCGGGCGTGCACCAGAAGCACCGGGAGGCGATGCTGCACCCGCAGCACGTCGGCAACGAGGGTGGCCGCGTCAGCGCCTCGCGCACGCAAGAACTTGCCGTCGACGATCTGCCCTCCGCTCGACACCCGCAGGCTCGGGTGGTTCACCAGGTCGGCGAGGACGTGGGGTTGCCGGACCTGCGGTTCGGCAACCGGGCTCAGGCCTGCGGCGTCGACTTCCCTAGCAAGACCGAGGCGAAGTCGCAGGTTGCGATTGAGCAGGCCGACGCTCACGCGAGCGGTGAAGTGACTGCCGTCCCTGCCGACCGTCACCACGTCCATCCGAGTGACCCAGTCGCCTCGGGGGGAACAGAGGTGGGTCCATTCGGCGTACTTGCGCAGGGCACCGTGCGTGGCGCGGAGGTCCCTCCGGCCGTCGTCAAGGAGCTCTGCAGCGAGCAGGGTGTCATCTTCGCCCACCCACGCGCTCAGGACATCGAGCGTGGTCGCGACTGCAGAGTCAGCGTCCACCGTGGCTGCGGGCTCGATGACGAAGTCCGTCACGTAGAGGATCTGCATCGTGCCCCCAACTGTCGAGTCGTGCGGTGTGCGCAACTTAGCGCCGCACCGAAGGCCGCCGCGGGCGTTTCCGCCGGTTCGCCTTCCAGTCGCGCTCATGGAAGGCGACAGCTTCATGTGTGCCCGTCGTGTGCTGACTGAGCGTGCACGCGCCGGCTCGCCGCCTCGTGGCGTCACCGCGGGCGAACGGGCGAGATCTCCAGGATCCCGTCTCCGCCCAGTCGATCTTCACGTCCGCGAGTCGACGACGTTCAGTCAGCCCTTATGGAGCAGGCCGCGGCCGGGGACATCGACGTGTTTAGGTTCCGGACGTGAGTGACGACGCCCGCACCGAGGAGGCGCGGCCCCGAGAGGACGAGATCCTGCGAGAACTCGAGTCCGTGGGCGTGAGCGCCTCGTCGGTCAGCGCCGGGCGGACGTCCGGCGTGCGCTACCGGGCCGTGGTCCCCGTCCTCCTGGCGTGGCTCTCAACCGCGTGGACGACCGGCGCCTGAAGGACCAGCTCGTGCGCGCTCTCTCGGTGCCGTGGGTGGGATCCGAGGTGCGACAGCTTTCTGCGCGACTTCCGCGAGCTGGATCGACAGGAGGCCCGACCGGCACCCGCCTGGGCTGGACCATCGGCAACGGGCTCAATGTCCTGTCCAGCGACGCCTTCTGCGACGACTGCGCAGGCTGGTCGTCGATCCGGCGTCCGGCGGAGGCGGGAGATGCTGGCGCTGGGCAGGCTGAAGTGTCCGGAGGCGGTTGCGCTCTTGGCGTCGTTGGTGGGCGACCCCACGGTCGGTGGGCACGCGATCCAGGCGTCGCCCGCGTGGCTACGCGGGCGGAGCGTGCGGCACTGGAGTCGGGGGTCTAGGACTTGCGAGCGTGGGTCCGTGCGGCGGCACGGCGCGGGTTGTCCCCGCTGACGCCCGGCTGACCGATACCGCCGTCCGGACCTCCTGCCGTGAGCACGAAGCGGACGCAGGGCCTCAGCCCGCCGGCGCCGCGCGCACGGTGTCCGCCACGAACGTCACGGCCTCCTGGTCCTCGACCGGCCCGCCGGACTCGTGCCCGTTGTACCGCCAGACCCGCAGGTCCTTCGGCCCGTTCCACTCGCGGTGCGCGGCGACGAC
>JAEWGQ010000206.1 GCA_023388235.1 Actinomycetes bacterium
TGAGTCGAGAAGTGGTGGCTGCACACGCGTCGGTCACCCGACCGGCCCAACATCGGCCGACACGCTTGGCTGGTGGGAGCGACCTGTCGATCCTGACGGGTGACGCCGCTAGTGTGCCGACGCGTCGGAGCGAGCGGGGCGCGTGACCGTGACGGCGCGGCAGGCCACCGGACAGGGGAGAGCAGTATGAGTGGTGGCAGTGTCGCGGAAGAAGCGGCGTGGAAGGTGTTCCAGACGCTCGCTTCGCAGTCCCAGCCGCACGAGGCGATCCAGAACCTGCGCGTGATGGGGATACCGGAGGAGCGCCTCGAGGCCCTGCTCACGCGGCACGACCTCGAGGCGAAGCAGATCATCCAGCTGCGGGAGCCGCTCGGGCTGTCGCGTGAGGGGCGCGTGCCCTGGTACACCGGCCCCCGCCCGGAAGATGTCAACTGGTCACCTCTCGAGAGGCAGCTTGCCCGGAAGATCGGGCAGGAGTCGGCCGCGAAGATCGATCGGGCGTCGAGCAAGGTCGTCGCCATGCTCGATCACCCCGCGACCCCGGCGTTCTCCTCGAAGGGTTTGGTCGTCGGGCACGTGCAGTCGGGGAAGACCTCGAACTTCACCGCCGTGATCTGCAAGGCGGCGGACCGCGGCTACCGCATGTTCATCGTGCTCTCCGGGATCCACAACGCCCTGCGCACGCAGACGCAGCTCCGCCTGATGAACGACATCGTGTCGGCGAACCCCACGGTGTGGCATCAGCTGACCAGCCCGGAGCGGGACTTCGTGCCGCCGCCGTATGCCGCGTCGCTCCTCGCCGGCAACGAACAGGCACTGCTGCTCGTGGTGAAGAAGAACGCAGTGGTGCTCCGCAAACTGCGGAAATGGCTGCAGAGCGCGTCGGAGCACCTGGCGAACGTTCCGACCCTGATCATCGACGACGAGGCCGACCAGGCGACGGTGGCGACCAGGACCATCAACCCGCTCCTCGCCGACATCATGGAGTGCCTGCCGAAGGCGTGCTACGTCGGGTACACCGCGACGCCGTTCGCGAACCTCCTGATCGACCCGGCGGACACCGAGGACTTCTATCCGCGTGACTTCATCCTGAGTCTCGAGCGAACGGCCGCGTACCAGGGTCCGGAGACCCTCTTCGGCCGCGATCCCATGGACGGGGAGGACCCCGAGGATGTTCCCGGCGGCCTCGATCTCGTGCGTGACGTCCCGGAGGAGGAACTGGGGGACCTGCGCCCGAGGAACCGGGCCGAGGCCGCGGCCTTCGAGCCGGACATCACGCCTTCGCTCCGCCGGGCGGTGCTCTGGTTCTGGCTGGCGACCGCAGCGCGGCGGGCGCGCGACGGCGAGGTCCGACACTCCTCGATGTTGGTCCATGCGCACTCGGATACGCGCGTTCACGACTCGTTCGCCGCGCCACTGCGTGGTCTTCGGGCGGACGTGCTGGGGGCACTCCGTGCGGGTGCTTCCGAGGTGAGGTCGGAACTGCGGGTCCTGTGGGAGGAGGAGACTCTGCGTGTCGCGGCGGACGACCTGGGTGAGACGCCCATCTCCTTCGCGGACCTCGAGCCCCACCTGGTGTCGGTGGTCACCGACACGACGGTGATCCTGGACCACTACCGCAGTCATGACCGCCTGAACTACGACAACGGGCCGCAGACGGTCATCGCGGTCGGGGGCAACACCCTCTCCCGAGGGCTCACGCTGGAGGGGCTGGTCGTCAGCTTCTTCGTCCGGTCGGCCGACGTGTACGACACCCTCCTGCAGATGGGGCGATGGTTCGGCTACCGCCCCGGCTACTCCGACCTGCCCCGGATCTGGATGCCGGCCGAGGTGCGTGAGTGGTTCATGCACCTCGCGACGGTCGAGGCAGAGATGCGCAAGGAGATCGACCGCTACCTGATCGAGCACAGGTCGCCGCTCGACATGGCGGTGCGCATCCGTTCTCACCCGAGGATGAAGGTCACGGCCCCGAGCAAGATGACGAACGCGGTCCGGGCTGCCGCCGCGTACGGCGGGCAACTCGTCGAATCCCGGTACTTCCCGGTGAAGCCCCGGGAGGAGGCCGCGCAGTGGCTCGCCCGCAACGCCGACGCGGTCAGGAAGTTCCTCGGGGAGGTCGGGGCCGATGCGCCGGAGGGCGACACGGAGTCCGGCAAGCTCCTCTGGAGGGGTGTGCCGGCGACGACCGTCCTGTCGCTGATCCGGGACTACCGGTTCCATCCGAAGTCGGTCGAGGCGGATCCCGCGCTGATGGAGCAGTACATCCAGGGTCGGGTCCGCGCCGGAGGTCTGCGCCGGTGGAACGTCGCGGTGATGGCCAAGCCGGTTGCGGACGCTCATGCGGCGATCGAGTTGCCGTATGGCCGGACCGTCGGGATGGTGCGCCGCTCGCGGCTCGAGAACACGAAGGACCTGGACCACGCGGACATCAAGACCCTCAGCGGTTCGCGTGACGAGGCGGTCGACCTGGAGATCCCGAGAGGGTGGGACGGCAAGGGACGTTCCGCCTTCTCGCGGCTCCGACTCGACCAGGCTCCGGAGACCGGGCTCGTGATGCTGTACCCGATCGACCCGGTCTCGAAGCCCACCGCGCAGCACCGTGTGGAACTCGACGCGCCGGCGGAGGTCGTCTGGGGTCTCGCCCTCGTGTTCCCCCAACCCTCGGTGGGCGTCGACCTGAGTGTCGAGTACGACTTCGTCGCGGCGGACCTCTCCAAGGTCTTCCCGGGAGCCATGGCGGATCCGGACGCCGACCTCGACATCGCCGTGCTCTCGGAGGACCTGGACGCTCTCGAGCTCGGCTCATGACGGGTCGCGTCAGCGTCGAGTCGGAGCTCCGCCGCACCTTGGAGCACTACTGGTCGCAACTTCCCGCGCCGTCCGGACCGAGCATCGCCTCGACCGACATCCCCATTCACCTGGCCTGCGGGGCGGTCCGTGTCGGCGTCGACGCCGATGGGCACCGGCACCTGCTCGTGCCGATCGCTGCGGACGCCCCGGAGGTCACCGATCGCAGCGGAAGCGGCGTCCGGCTGATCACGCGCCCGTTGACCTCGGGCGACGGCAGCGTGCGCTACGCGGACCTCGAATGCGCCCGCCCCGACCTGAGCGGTGTCTTCACGGGACTCGCGGCGGACGTGTGTCTCGCCCTTCTCGGGGGGCCGGGAGACCCGGGCGCCGCGGTGTCGGCACACCTCGACGACTGGCGCGCGCTGCTGGGGGCGGGCTCGCAGGCGTGGACCACACCCCGTCTGGGCGGACTGACCGCAGAACTCCTCGTGCTCGACCGGCTCCTCGACCTCGACGGGCAGGCCGTCTCCTCGTGGAGCGGTCCGCTCGGGGAAGCACAGGACTTCCGATCGGCGCGACACGCGATCGAGGTCAAGGCCGGCCTGACCAAAGAGGGGCGGCTGATCCGGATCCACGGTACGGACCAGCTGGAGCCCCCCGTCGGCGGGATGCTCGGTCTGGTGTGGTTCCGACTCCGCACTGCTCAGCCGGGAGCGGGCATCGGTCTGGTCGAACTGATTCAGCGCTGCATCGAACGAGGAGGTGCGGCGGCTGTCCTGGAACGGCTGGACCGGATCGGCTTCCCCTCGTTGTCGGAGCCGGAGATCGCGGCCGCCAGGTTCGAGGTCGTCGAGCAGCGGTGGTACCGGGTCGACGACGGCTTCCCGGCGATCCACCCCGGTCGGTTCCTCGCGCGAGCGGTTCCTGCCGGCGTCGGCGCGGTCGAGTACCTCGTGGATCTCGACGTCGTCGCGGCCGAGACCGCCCCCCTCGACGATCTCCTCATCACCTTCCTGGAGCAGCGATGACCGAGCCCTCGTGGTTCTCCCAGCCGTTCTCACCGGCGGGCGGCATCACCGCGGAGGGACTCCGCAATCAGCTCGGACGTCCCGAACTGTCGGTACTCACCGTGCTGGTGCGCGAGGCGGCACAGAACTCGTGGGACGCGAGAGAGTCCCGCCGGGTGCGTTTCACGCTCGACCTGCGGGCGGTCGGCCCGTCGCACATGCCGGCGTGGCGCGAGCTGCTCAGGGGCGCACCTCGCGAGTCAGGGGCGCTCCAGAGTCTGAACGAGGTGCTCCGTCGTCCGACGATCCGATACCTCGCCGTCGTCGACCGCGGGACGAGCGGCCTCGGCGGCCCGACGCGATCGGACCGGTTCGCGGAGCCCGGTCACCGCGGTTGGCTCTCCTTCGTCCTCAACTCGGGAGAGAAGCAGGACACCGACGGTGGAGGCGGCACCTACGGCTACGGGAAGGGTGCGTTCTTCCTCGCGAGTCGGGTCGGCACGGTGCTCATCCACACGCGGTTCAAGGAGGCGGACGGCCGGCTGCGCACGCGCCTCATCGGATCCTCCCTGCTCGCCTCGTACAACGACGACCAACGCCCCTTCACCGGTCGCCACTGGTGGGGCGACGCGCAGCTCGACCACTGCGAGCCACTGGTCGACGACGACGCGACCCGGATGGCAGAGCGACTCGGTCTTCCTGCGTTCGACGACGGCGCCACCGGGACGACCGTGGTCGTCCTGGACCCCGACCTGCGGGATCCGTCCCACGACGAGGACGTCGCGCCCGACCTCTCGATGCGGGAGGCGGGCGAGTTCCTCGCCGACGCCGCAGCGTGGAACCTGTGGCCTCTCACGCTCGAGGACCGCGCACCCCGGATGGACGTGACGGTCACCGTGAACGGCGACATCGTCCCCGTCCCCGACGAGTCCACGGACGCCACACTGGCCCACTTCGCCATTGCGTACCGACGGGCCGTCGGCCGCGGGCCCGGCTCGGAGATCCAGTGCAGGAGTCCGCGCCGGCTGCTCGGGCACTTCGCGGCAGAGACCACCCTCGGTGCGCGAGTGCGGAGTCGGGCCGCCGAGGAGCTCGGCCTGGAGCGCGACACCGCTCCGCACCACGTCGCTCTGATGCGGCGTCCCGACCTGGTGGTCGGGTACTACCAGGGTCAGGCGAAGTCGCACCCGGAACTCGGCTACGCCGGCGTCTTCAAGGTGGACGATGCGTTGGACACGGTCTTCTCGCGGTCCGAGCCGCCCACGCACGACGCGTGGGTCGATGCCCAGCTCACCGGACACGAGGCCACCTTCGTGCGGGTCGCGCGTCGGAGGCTCTCCGAGCGGTGCGCCGACCTGGCGGGCCCGAAGCATGCCCCCCGGGTCGTCGAGGGCACTCCCGTCGGGGCGGTGTCGCAGCGGCTCGGCTTCCTCCTGGCGGGGGTCGGTGCCGGCGCCCCACTGGAGGGCGACGGCGGCGCCGCGTCGCGGCCGACCGCTCCGCCGACACCGGGAGCGGACCGCTCGCGGGGAGGCGGAGGTGCTGGTGGCACGGCCGGAGCGTCCGGCGGGCGGCCCGGGCGGCCCCGTCGGCCGCAGCTCCTCGACAACCCGCGGTTCGAGAACCTCGACGGCACCTGGTTGCTGGTCCAGCGGGTCCGCACCGTCGCCCCCGGACGGGTTCGTGGTCTGATCGGCGTCGTCACGGGCGAAGGCGCGGAGACCTCGGCGCCCGCTTCGGCGGAGCAGCCACAGGTCGTCGGTTGGCGCCGCGAGGACGGCTCCGTCGTCCACGGCACCGAGATCGACGTCGCCGCGGAGGAGATCGAGTTGCTCGCCCGACCGGTCGAGGACGCCGCGGTGGAGATCGACGTCGAGTGGGCGGAGAGTGTGTCGTGAGAGCGATGCCCTACCCCGTGCCGACCTCGTCCGTCGCGCCCGAGTCGTGGACGCTGAACGGCGCACCGGTCACCACGGTGCTGCCCGGGTGGGACTACGAGTCGGTGCTCCAGTTCGAGCGGTTGGTGCGCGTCGACGTCCTGAAGACGGTCAAGGAGGCGGGGCTCGACGTCGAGACGCCGCTCGCCCTGCACGTCCGCTACTGGGCCACCGGGTCGTACGTGCGGCACTCCGCGGTCCTCGAGCCGTTGGTGCCCGACGCGACCACGGGGTGGGCCCAGGCTCTGCTCGTCGCCGCCGTCGACGGTCGTCAGCTCGCGGGCGACCTGGTCATGGAGACGACTCTTGTCCGGGTCGACGAGGCGGAGATCGGTGGGTTCACGGCGCGCCGCGCGGGCAGCGTGCTGTGGAACGACACCGTCAAACTGGCGCTCGAGGGGAGCGGCGGTCTGCTCCCGATCGCCCCCGTCCGGTTCTCGGAGCAGGGACTGCCGGCGTCAGCGGCGTGGTACATCAGCCTCGATGGCTCCGACTGGACTGCTCCGGCCATGGGCAACCTCCTCGTGCTCCTGAACGTCGACAACCGGGCGGTGGCCGACGCACTCGACCCGTCCGACTCCGCGGGAGCGACCCTCTGGGACGCCCTCACGGTCGATGTGGTCTGCGACCTGGTCGGGCGCGCGCTCGACGACGAGGAATACGTGCCGTCGCAGCACGACGCCGACGAGCTGTCGACCGGGGAGCTGGTCACCAACCTCATCCGTTCCTTCCTGAGCCTGCCCGGGGAGAGCCTGCAGGAGGCCGCTGCCCGGCTGCGCGATGAGCTGCGCAACGACCCGTCCCGTGTCCGCGCGCAGGCGCAGAGCTCCCTCCGCTTCCCGAGGACGTCATCGTGAGCACCCTGTACCCCCGGCTGTTGCCCACCGAGACCGAGAAGCTGTTCGCACTGCTCTCCGATGTCGCCGACGAAGCCGGGAACCCGTCTGCGGACGCGGCCGTCGCCCGTACCGTCTACGCCGCGTCTGGTGGCATGCGCGTGCACCCCGACCAGCTCGTCGGGCTGCGTGAACAGGTGTGCCGGGCGGCTCTCGACCACGGTTACCCGGAACGTCCGGGTGTCGAGGCCCGCAACGGCTTCGACCGCCGCGTCGCCCGCATCCTGCATGCGAACATGGACATCACGGCCGGAGAGGCGTCCCAGCGTCAGGTGTGGGCGTACCTCGCTCTCGTGCTACTGCCGGACGTGTGCGCGTGGCGCTTCCCCGCCAACGACGCAGGGAAGTTCGTGGCGGACCGGTTCAAGGGAACCGACCTGACCCGGCACACACTCGCCCGACTGTGGTGGCGTGCCCAGGTCCTGCGCGACGGGACACGGGTCGACGACCCGTACTGGATGCTCGAGGCACTGGGAGAGGCCGACCTGGACCAGGTGATGGCGCGGAGGCGGTCCGTCGCGGCGACGCCGTCGCTCGTGCGGATGGTCGTGCGGGTGACGGCGGAGTCGACCGACTCCGGTGGGCGGGACGTCCTGCGCGACCTGCTGAAGCGGCTGCTGCGGCTCACCGCGTTCCTGGATCTCGACTGGCTCGACGAGGTCCAGCTCAGGTCGCTCGTTCTCCGGGAGCGCGCCGTCTCGATCGCGAACCTGACGATCTGAGATCCGCGCGACGTCGCCGCCAGGTCTCCTCGACGAGAGCCGCGGCGGCGTGCATGTCGGCGTGCTCCCAGAAGCGCAGCACCTGCCACCCCTGAGCGGTCAGGCGGACGTCGGTGTCGCGATCACGGGCGACGTTCGCGGCCAGCTTCTCGCGCCACCACGCCGCGTTGGACGCGGGCTGGGTGGCATGGTCCGGGCATGCGTGCCAGAAGCACCCGTCGACGAAGACAGCGAGGCGGGCCGCGGTGAAGACGATGTCCGCCCGCCGACGGGGCATGCCGGGCAACACCTGATCCACCCGGTACCGGAGCCCGAGCCGGTGCAGCTCGCGGCGGAGCGCCAGCTCGGGTGCGGTGTCGCGACGGCCCTGTCGCGACATGCGCGCGGAGACCCCGGGCGAGCTGGGTGTCGCGACGTGACGTGGTGGCGTCGGCAGTCCCACGGGCCGTGCCACCGTCACGTGCCGGCCTCCCCGTCCGCCCGCTCCCGCCGGCGAGTCCGTCGGTCCTGTCAGTGCCCCAAACGTATCCTTGGTCCATGACCGTCATGCAGGATCGCGACCGATCGGTCCTGCGGGAGGACCGTACGCGCGACTTGACCGTGCTGGACCTCTTCGCCGGCGCCGGTGGCATCACGGCCGGACTCCACGAGGTCGGAGGCTTCACCACGGTGGCGGCGGTCGAGATGGACCCGGCCGCGGCCGCCACCTATGCGGCGAACCACCGCGAAACCCGCGTCCACGTGAAGGCCATCCAGGACTGGGTCCAGGACGAGGGCGTCCCCGAGGTCGACGTGATCGTCGGCGGTCCGCCCTGCCAGGGCTTCTCCACCCTCGGCAAGCAGGACATCGAGGACGACCGCAACGCGCTGTGGCTCGAGTACGCGCGGACGATCGTCAAGGCACGGCCGAAGTACTTCGTCGTCGAGAACGTCGCCGCGTTCATGAGGTCGCCGCAGTACGCGCAGTTCGTCGCCGCGTGCGCCCCGGGTGGCATGCTCGAGGACTACCGCTTCCAGGCACAGGTGCTCAATGCGGCCGACTACGGCGCTTTCCAGTCCCGCAAACGTGCGGTCCTGATCGGGCACCGCGCCGAGCTGGCGTTCCCGGGGTGGCCCGAGCCCACCCATGTCGGGAACCACCGCACGGTCGCTCAGGCGTTCGCGGAGGTCCAGGGCGAGCCCTTGTCGAACGATCTGCCGGCACGAACGACGCTGACCGCATCCGGTAGGGCGATGCCCGGTCCGTTCGAGTCGACGGAGTTGCACATCGGACGCGACTACCGACCGATCTCGCTCAAGCGGTTCGCGGCGATCCCGCCGGGTGGGAACCGGTTCGACCTCCCGGACGACCTGAAGGCCACGTGCTGGATCGGGCACACATCGGGATCCGGTGACGTCATGGGCCGGCTCCACTGGGACCGACCCGCCGTGACCATTCGCACCGAGTTCTTCAAGCCCGAGAAGGGGCGGTACCTCCACCCCGTCCGCCCTCGCGCGATCACGCACTTCGAGGCTGCGATTCTGCAGGGGTTCCCGAAGGACTACCGCTGGGTCGGGTCCAAGACAGCGATCGCCCGGCAGATCGGCAACGCCGTGCCCATCCCGCTCGCGGCGGCGATCGGTCGTCGCCTCCTGCGGGCTGCCGAGCGCGCGAACTGATCAGCGGGAGGGCACGTCGCTGCACGCCGGAGACGGAGGGTGGCACGTCTACGATCGCCGGGTGCAGACGACGCTCCCGGCCCCGGCGGATGACACGTCTCCCGCCGCCGGGCTCCGGGTCCTCGATCTTTTCGCCGGGGCAGGCGGACTGAGCCTGGGCTTCCACCAGGGCAGCAACCGCTATGCGACCGTGCGTGCGGTCGAGATGGACGTGGCCGCGGCCGCGACGTACGCACAGAACTTCGGCGCCGTCGTCTACGCGGGTGACATCCGGCGCTGGCTCCGGGACGAGCCCACCCCTGCCGCGGACCTGGTGCTGGGCGGCCCTCCCTGCCAGGGTTTCTCGACACTCGGGAAGCGGGACCCCGGGGATCTCCGCAACACCCTGTGGCGTCCGTATGTCGACGTCGTCCGCCGCACGATGCCGCGCGCCTTCGTCATGGAGAACGTGCCTGCCTTCCTGAAGTCGGGCGAGTACTCGGCGTTCGTGGAGGCGTTCGCGGGCGGTGAGCTCGCCGACTACGACATCCGGGCCCAGGTCCTGAACGCTGCGGACTTCGGCGCTCCGCAGGTCCGCAAGAGGGTGATCGTCCTGGGCGTGCGGCGGGACATCGACCACCCCGGTCACCCGGCTGCGACCACGGGTGAGCGCACCACGGTCCGCGAGGCTCTCCATGGCATCCGCCCGTTCACCGGCGAGTTGTCCCTCCCCCCGCGCCGGACCCCCTTCGGGCGCGCATGGCTTCCGGGTCCGTTCAAGGGCCAGGACCTGCACATCACGCGCGACTGGAGCCCGCTGTACCAACAGCGGTTCCGGGCGGTGCCCTACGGCGGAAGTCGGGTGGACCTTCCCGACGAGCTCAGCATGGACTGCTGGCGGAACAACCCGCGAAGTGCGAGCGATGTGATGGGTCGGCTGGTGTGGGAGCGGCCGTCCGTCACCATTCGTACCGAGTTCTTCAAGCCCGAGAAGGGGCGCTTCCTGCACCCGACCCAGCACCGGGCCATCACCCACTGGGAGGCGGCCCGCCTGCAGGGGTTCCCGGACGATTACCGGTGGGTGGGGGACCGCGTACAGATCGCGCGGCAGATCGGGAATGCCGTGCCGATCCGGCTGGGCGAGGCATTGGGGTCGCATCTCGCGCGGGTCCTTTGACCGGCGCCGGTTGCGCCGTGCGGGTGAATCCGGCCGTTGTGCGGGCCCGAGCCGGCCGGACTCCGCGACCCCGTCCATGAATGTGGGTGGCGGGATCTAGAGTTCCCGCAGTCGGCGCGCGCTCGGGCCGCCACTTCGACCAACGACGATCAGCGGGAGCTCAGCGGTGCCGAGTTGGATGCCTGGACGGACGGGCCTGGCGGCTGTGGTCGAGGCACAGACCGGGACCTGCCTCAACGTCTACCGAGAGGACCCGGCCCGGATCCTCGAGGACGCGAACAACGAGGCCAAGATCTCGACCGGTGGATACAGCACCCGCCAACTCGAGGAACTCGTCCAGAACGCCGTCGATGCTGCGCGCGCCGGCGGTCACCGCATCGAGGTCGTCCTCGGCGGGAGCACGCTCTACGTCGCGAACGACGGGGCGCCCTTCGACGCGAGGGGTGTCCGCGCGCTGATGGCGTCGGACATCTCGTCCAAGGACGAGGCACAGGTCGGTCGCTTCGGCATCGGGTTCAAGTCGGTGCTCGCGGTGTCGGACAGCCCGCGCATCTACAGCACGTCGGTGTCCTTCGGGTTCGACAAGCAGGAGTCGGAGGCAATCCTCCGCGCGGCGGGGTTCGAGTCCCGGGCCTACCCGACGATGCGAACAGCGAGCGTGCTCGACCCCTCCGTCGATCTCGACGCCGATCCAGTTCTCGCCGAACTGAAGGAGTGGGCCTCGACGATCGTGGCGCTGCCTCTCCGTGACGACGAGGCCCACCGACTCCTCTCAGCCCGCCTGGACCTGTTCCGGGACGAGTTCGTCCTGTTCTCCCCGCACATCACCCGGGCGGCTCTGCGCAACGAGCACCAGATCCCCATCGAGGAGGCGCGGCAGCTCCGTGGACTCGGCCTCTCCCCCGAGGAGTCGAAGCTCTTGCTGTCGAAGCAGCCCGTGTCCGAGCGCCGCCTCAGCGTCAGCCAGGCGGGACCGGGCGTGTTCCGCGTCCAGGTCAACGACGACGCCCTCGACTGGTCGGTGGCTCGCACGTCGCACGCGCCGAGCGTCCGGGCACGCGCGGAAGGCTCCTACGCCGCGGGTCGCGAGACGGTGGAGGTCTCGTACGCAGTGTGTCTGACGGCGGACCGCTACGACGTCGGCCAGTTCTGGGCCTACTTCCCGACGGCCGACGCCACCACGCTGTCCGGCATCGTCAATGCGCCCTGGAAGCTGTCGGACGACCGCAAGCACCTCTTGCGCGGAGCCTTCAACGAAGAACTGCTGACTCAGGTGCTCCCGACACTGGTCGCGCAGGCTTTCCGAGCGTTCCAGGGGACCGAACGGATTGCCGCTGTACTCGATGCGATGCCCGCTCGTGGAGATGAGCCGCGCAGCGACGCGGACGACATCATCAACCGCCCCGTGTTCGACCACCTGCGTGGGGAACTCGCGCTTCCTGACGGGACCGGTGCGCTCCGGGTTGCCGGCGAGTTGCGATGGCTCGGTGGCGACACCCTGGGACGCAACTCTCCGGTCCCGCTGGCCTGGCTCGAGCGATGGCGTGAGGCCGGTGGTCATCTCGACCGTTGGGCGCACCCGCTCGTGTACACGAGCCCGGAGCGCCGAGCGAAGGTGCAGCGCCTGATGAGCGCTCCCGGCCTGCGGGACGCGCCGAGCCCTGCCGGCGTCGACGCCTGGCTGGAGGACCTGGTCGAGGACGGCACCGTCGAGGAGTGCGCTGCAGCGATCGAGATCGCTGCCTGGCTTCTCGACCAGGCGGAGCGTCTCACGGACCGTGAGGCGTCCCGCGTAATCGGCGTGACGATCCCCCGCGCGAGGATCGTCCGTCTCGAGGACGGTTCCCTCAAGGCGGCGACCCGGGGGCGCGTGTTCGTCCGGGTCGACGGGGAGGACCGCCCCGGGGTGGACTTCGTCGACCCCGACCTCGTTGCCCGCCCGGGCGTCAAGGAGGGGCTCGCGCGCCTGGGCGTCGTCCTGATGGACCGTACCGGCCAACTGCACGAGCTCCTCGCGCGCGCGCAGCAGCCCGCCGCGCTGCGGGAACCGAAGACGGTGTGGCCGCAGATCTGGGAGATCCTGCGCGAGATCCCGCAGGACACCGCGCTGTCGATCCTTCGTGCGGACCTGAACTGCCGTGACTCACGAGAGCTCACCCTGAAGACACGGGTGCGGACGGCATCGGGTCGTTGGGTTTTCCCGGGGCGGGCGTTCCTGGCCGGTGACATCGTCCCCGCCGACGGTTCGCGTGACCGGGAGTACCTCATCGACCCCGGCTACCACCGGCACGACGCCGACATCCTGCGTGAGGTCGGTGCCGTCGAGGCACCGACCTTCCGTCACGTCGAGATGCCCCGCGAGGACTGGTTCTCGGCGTACGTCGACGACGTCAAGGACCGGTTCATCGCGGACCAGGCCGGCTCCAGGCCGGATCGCGACTACGTCCTCGTGGAGGGGGGCGAACCGCTCTGGCCCCTGCAGATCCTCACCGAGATGAGCCCGGAGGCGCGGGTCGCGGCGACCGCGAGGATCATCGCCCAAGGGCTTCCCGTGGGGCGAACGGTGCGCCACCGCAGCAACGCGAGCTACGGCGTCAAGAAGGTGATCGCACCCGAGACGTGGTTCCTCCGCAGGTACGGGCTCCTGCCGACCTCGTTCGGTCCGATGCGGCCCCGGAACGTCCTCGTCGGGAGTGACGCGGTGGATCCGGATGTCCTGCCCGCCTACGAAGCTTCGGCACAGGTTGCGGCCGCTCTCGGACTGAAGAAGGACCCTGCGACTGTCACCGCCGAGGACTGGGAGGTGCTCAAGCGAATCGCCGACACATGGTCGGACGGTGAGCCCGATGACCGACGCCGGGCTGCTTTCTACGTGTGGACCGCGGACTCGCTCCGCCCGGAGACGATCCTGGTCCGCGTCGGCCATCGCCGCGTGATGGTCGAGCCCAAGAATGTCGGGATCACCGACGACGACAGCGTCTACGAGGCCATGCTCGAGGCGCAGATCCCGGCTCTGCGGGTCGTGGACGACGAGGACGTGCAGATCTTCGTCGACAACTGGGACATGCCCCTCGGCCGTGACCTCCTCCAGGAGGAGATCGCCGTCGAGACCTGCGGTGAGGCCGAGTACGTGACCGACCTGTTCCCGCCCCTCAAGATGCGGCTGGCTGCCGAGGACCGCGAGCTCCGACTTCAACCCTGCACTCGGCTCGAGAGGATGATCGCGACACCGCAGGGACAGAAGGCGCGGAGCGTAGCGGTGCGCCGTGAGGGGGACACGATCCTCGTGACGGCCTCCGATCCGGCGGCGCGGCTCCAGCAGGTCTCGGACGCGCTCGGACTCGGCATGTCCCGTCAGGACATCGCCCGGGTGTTCGACCAGATGGCGGAGACCGCGACCAACCAGCTCAGGCACCGGGTCAGGAGCGCTGAGGACGACGACGAACGACTGTTGACCGCGGTCGGAGTCGAGCCGCTCCGTCGTATCGTGCCGGCGCAGGCACTCGAGGCGTTGGAGAACCGGCCGCAGGAGACGGAACCGCGCGAGGTCGCGGCTCTGGCGCGAGCCGTCCACGGCGTCGCCATCCTCAAGCAGCTGCGGAGTGCGCTGGAGGACGCTCGACTGGAACCGCCGCGGGAATGGAGCGGACGGCGAACGACGCGCCAGTGGGTCCTGTCCTTGGGCTTCCCCGCGGAGTGGGCAGGATTCCCGTCGTCAGACCGGCCCGCTGTCGAGGTGATCGACGGACCGGCAGTTCTCGGCGACCTGCACGACTACCAGGAGCAGGTCACCCGGAACATCGCGGCGATGCTGCGCGGCGTCGGCAGCGACCGGGGAATGGTCTCGCTACCCACCGGCGCGGGGAAGACCCGTGTGACCGTCGAGGCGCTGGTGAACGAGATCAACGCGGGCACCGTGGACACCCGTCGCCCGCTGATCTGGATCGCTCAGACCGACGAGCTGTGCGAGCAGGCGGCGGAGACGTGGACGTATGTATGGAGGGCGATCGGGAGGTCGGCCTCCATGCGGCTCGGGCGACTCTGGGGTGACAACGAGGTTCCCGAGGAACCGGGGGTCTTCCAGCTGGTCATCGCGACGATCGACAAGCTGGACTCGATCGCCAAGCGAATCGGTGACGAGTACGAGTGGCTCCGGGACCCGTCCATCGTCGTCGTCGATGAAGCCCACACGTCCATCGCGCCGAAGTACACGCAGGTCCTGGAGTGGATGGGACGAGGAAGCCGCGCACGAGACACGGCTCGGGCGAAGCCGTTGATCGGGCTCACCGCGACTCCGTTCCGCGGCACGTCGTCGGATGAGACCGAGCGGCTGGTCAGACGCTACGACGGCAACCGTTTGGACCGTGGTGCGTTCCGGAACGCCGACGACCCTTACGGCGAGCTCCAGGACATGGGGGTCCTCGCACAGGTCCGTCACCAGGTGGTGGACGGCACGGACGTCGAGCTGACGGACGCGGACCTCGCCGAGATCGCGACGTTCAACCGCCTGCCCGCCGCGGTCAACGCTCGGCTGGGTGCCGACCTCGAGCGGACCCGGCGCGTGGTCGAGGCCGTTGCAGCGCTGCCTGCGGACTGGACGATCCTCGCCTTCGCCCCCTCCGTCGAGAACTCCCGGGTCCTCGCGGCCCTCCTGACACATCGAGGCGTCCCGGCGGTCTCGATCTCGGCCGACACGGAGCCTGCCGCGCGCCGGCACTACGTCGAGGAGTTCAAGGCCGGCCGGATCCGGGTTCTGACGAACTACAACGTGCTGACGCAGGGTTTCGACGCCCCGAAGGTGCGAGCGGTCTTCGTCGCACGGCCGACCTTCAGCCCGAACGTCTACCAGCAGATGATCGGCCGCGGCCTGCGTGGGCCGAGGAACGGTGGGTCCGAGGAGGTCCTGATCGTCAACGTGCGCGACAACTTCGAGAAGTACGGGCACCTCCTGGCCTTCACCGAGTTCGAGTACCTCTGGAACCGCCGGTGAGCGACGTCGAGCTGGATGACGCACAGCGTGACGCGGTCGAGATCGATCCGGGCGAGCGTCAGATCGTGATCGCCGGGCCCGGCTCGGGCAAGACCGAGGTCGTCTCACGTCTGGTCGAACACCTCGTCGAGGAGCGGGACGTCGACGCGACCGACGGCATCCTCGTGATCTCGTTCTCCAACGCGGCCGTGTTCGCCGCGGACAGACGCCTCCGCGCACACGGCGCCGGGCCGGTCACCGTGCAGACCATGGACTCACTCGCCGGTGAGATCGTCCACGACCTGGGGGACGAGGAACTTGTGGGTCTCGATTTCGATCGACGAATCTCCCTCGCGACCCGGTTGGTGGCCGCGGAGCAGTGGGACCGACTCGAGGGTCTCGAGCACCTCGTCGTGGACGAGGTCCAGGATGTCGTGGGGGTCCGGGCCGACTTCCTGATGGAGTTGCTGCGGCGGCTCCCCGCCGAGGCGGGATTCACGCTGCTGGGCGACCCGGCCCAGGGCATCTACGACTGGCAGCTCAAGGTCGACGACCGTGTGACTTCGAGGACGACGTCCACGCAGCTGCTGGAGTGGGTGAGCCACATGGACGGTGTCCGCCGCAAGGAACTCACCGGCCAGTACCGCGCGGTCTCGCGTGACGCGCGGAAGGTCGCCGAACTGCGAGGGTCGGTCCTCGACGCTGCGGGCATGTCTCCGCTCGAGGAGCTGTTCGCCGGGCTGGTCTCGGTGGCCTCGGTCGCCGACGTGGTGGAGCTCGCCCGGTCGTGGCCCGGGACGACGGCGTTCCTCACAGCCACCAACGGGCAGGCGCTGCTCGTGGCGGGTGCTATCGCGGACGCGGGCGCGGCGGTGGAAGTGCGGCGCAGCGCACAGCAGCGGGTGCTCGCGAGCTGGATCGCACGTGTGCTCGCGGACCACCCCGCTGCGGGCATCACGCTGGAGGAACTTCAGCAGCGTGCCACGGAGATTGTGCCGGAGGCAGACCCGGCGGTCCTCTGGCGTGCGCTCAGATCCGTCACGGGCGGACGGGGCCGCGAGGTGGAGATCGCCGGCCTCGCGCATGCGCTGAACCGGCCGCGGCCCCTCACGCCGGACCTCATCGAGCCCACGCACGCGCGCCTCGTCGCCTCGACCGTGCACCGTGCCAAGGGCCTCGAGTTCGACCACGTCGTCTACGTCGACTTCCCGGACAAGCCGTGGATCGACGACACCGCGGACACCGACGGCGGCGGGCTCCGGACCTTGTTCGTGGCTCTCTCGAGGGCCAGAGACACACTCGCGCGCGCAGGGGGCCCCGACGACCGTCGACTGCGCAGCTTCGTGTCACGTGGTGAGGGTCGGCCGCGATGGTTCCTCGGTGGGCGTGCGAAGTGGATGACCCTGGGGTTCGAGCTGCGTGTGGACGATCTCGACCGCACGGCTCCCCCCGGAGACGGTCGGGCCACGCAGGATCACATCGCCGAGTCGGTGCATGCCGGTGACCCGCTGGATCTCGTGCTGGATCTCTCCCGATCCAGCACCCACCTCCCTGTCTGGGACCTCGTGCACGAAGGGCGGACGGTCGGTCGGACGTCGACAGCGTTCGGGGAGTCGTTCGTGGCGCGGATCGGAACGCTCGAGAAGAAGAAGCGTGGGTGGCCGGGCCTCAGCGGCGCGCGCGTCGAGAGCATCGCCACCGTGTCCGGGAACCGACAGCCGGGCGGGGTGGGCCGGCACGGCCTCTGGCTGTCGCCCGTCTGCGCCGGCATGTTGCGGATCGACTGGAACGGAGCAAGCGATGGCTGACCTCGGCCCCTGGTACCGGGCGCGCGAGCACATGGTCGCGTCGGTACGTGCCGACCTCTACGGCAGCGCGGCCGACGAGGTGCTGAACGAGGAGCCGCTCGAACGGTTCATCGTCGGCATCCTGCATCCCCGCGCGAGCGCCGGCTCTGCAGCCGCGGTGGAGGACGCCAACGACACTCCGGATGTCGAGTCCGGGGCTGCTCCTGACGCCGAGTACGACCCCGGCGTCGCCTTCGCGCACCTCCGGTACCCATCCACCATCGGGCTGACGTTCGGCCTGGAGGAGTCGACGCGCGCACTCCGTGTCACCGTGTCGGCCGACCGCTACGAGCCCGCGGAGACCGAGAGCGGTGGCGAACGGACGGACGGCACGGCCACGCGCGCCCGGACCAGGCGCATTGGGCGGTGGCGCCGCGTGCCCGTCGGGCCCGTCGAGATCGAGATCGTCATGGGCCCCTGCGGCTCGACGACCCGGACCGTGGCCGAGGGGCTCGCGCTCCGGTCGGTCGTCCGTCCCGTCCGCGACGGGTTCGTGAACGTGACCCTGGTCCTGGTGAACTCGACACCACGCCCGGAGAAGGGGCGCGTGGACCACCTCTGCTGGTTCCGTCCGGAGATCCGTGTCCGCACCGTCGACGGTGCCTTCACCGATCGGCGCCCGGATCACGCACTGGCGCACCTCGACGAGGACGAGCGGAGCGGTGAGCTCCTCTACCGGAAGCAGCGGCACCTCGCCGTCGGGCACGGGGTCGCCGTCGCCTGGGACGAAGGCGAGGAGGTCACCGAGGTCGCCACCACCTTCTTCCCCCAGCACGATCTCCGCCTGGCGAAGGCCGAGCGCGGCGATGTGCCGGGCTTGGAGATGCCGGCGCTCGCGGGTGCCCGGGACGTCCCCACCCTCGTCCGACCGCTGCGCGAGCTGGTCGACGTCTACGAGAGATGGATCGACATGCAGGCGCGCAAGCCGCAGGACCAGGCCATGCCCGCACATCACGTCGAGACGGCCGGCCGCCATCTGGACGAAGCGCGCCGCGCCGCGAGCCGGATGCGTGCCGGCATCGCGTTGCTGGAGTCGGACGCGACGGCGCGGAGATCGTTCCAGGCGATGAACGACGTGATGCAGAAGCAACGGGCTCAGCAGGAGCGTGCCCGCACCGGTGAGTCGGGCATCGTCGGTGTCTGGCGCCCGTTCCAGCTCGCGTTCATCCTTCTGAACCTCGAGGGGCTCGCGGACCCCGCGAGCGACGACCGCGACATCGCCGACCTCCTGTGGTTCCCCACGGGAGGAGGGAAGACGGAGGCCTATCTGGGGCTGATCGCCTTCACGCTCGTGCACCGGCGGCTGCGCGGGGACGGTGACGACCGGAGCGGCGGCGGCGTCGGCGTCCTCATGCGGTACACCCTGCGGCTGCTCACCCTGCAGCAGTTCGAGCGCGCAGCCGGACTCGTCTGCGCGCTCGAGGACCTGCGGGCGCACGACGACGAGCTCGCCCACAAGGCACCGTTCTCGATCGGCCTGTGGGTCGGCCAGGGCGCGACGCCGAACTCCGTGGACGACGCGGCGAAGGCGCTGCGCAGGCTCGCGCGGAACGAGGACGCGGGAGACTCCGGTAACCCGGTCCAGCTCCTGCGGTGCCCGTGGTGCGGGCACCGGCTCACCCATGCCGATTACGACGCGGACCGGAAGGCCGGGCGGATGACCGTCCGGTGCCCCGACAGGTCGTGCCGTTTCCACCAGGGCTCGGGGCTCCCGGTGCACCTGGTGGACCAGGACGTGTACCGGGAGCGACCGTCCCTCCTCATCGGCACCGTCGACAAGTTCGCGATGCTGGCCTGGAACGAGGCGAGCGGTCGCCTGTTCGGGCGAGGCAGCGCGAGCAGCACCGACGCGACGCCCGACCTCATCGTCCAGGACGAGCTGCACCTCATCTCGGGCCCGCTCGGCACGCTCGTCGGGCTCTACGAGACGGCGATCGACTTCCTCGCCACCGATCCCGAGACCCGGGCGCGACCGAAGCTGGTGGCGTCGACCGCGACGATCCGGCGGGCCTTGGATCAGGTCGGGGCGGTGTTCAACCGCGAGGCCAACCAGTTCCCCCCGGCAGGCATCGACGCGGACGACTCGTTCTTCGCGGTCGACGCCTCGCCCCAGGAGAAGGGCACCCGCCGCTACGTCGGCGTCATGGCACCCAGCACCAGCCATGCGACATTGCTCGTCCGCACCTACGCCGCGCTGCTCCAGGGCGCGAGGGACCTCGACGCGTCGGACGAGGTCCGTGACGCCTATTGGACCCTCCTCGGGTACTTCAACAGCCTGCGCGTGCTGGGTGCGGCGTACATCCAGTCCATCGACGACGTCCCCGACCGGATCAAGGTCGTCGCCGGTCGGCTCGGCGTGGCGCCCAGGGACGTGCGCGACCCTCGCGAGCTGACGTCCAGGAAGCGCTCCAGCGAGATCCCGCTCGAGCTCGAGCGGCTGCAGACGTCCCACCCGGACCCGAACAGCCCGGACGTCGTCCTGGCCACCAACATGATCTCGGTCGGTGTGGACGTCGATCGTCTCGGCCTGATGGCCGTCATGGGACAGCCGCAGACGACCTCCGAGTACATCCAGTCGACGAGTCGTGTCGGACGCCGGTACCCAGGTCTGGTGTTCACCTTGTACAACGCGGCACGGTCCCGTGATCTGTCGCACTTCGAGTCGTTCACGTCGTACCACCGCGCTCTCTACAAGCAGGTGGAGGCGACCGGCGCGACACCGTTCGCTCCTCGTGCCCTCGACCGTGGCCTGCACGGGTTGCTCGTTGCGCTGGCCCGCCACACGACGACCGGCGCCGCTGCCGACAGGTCGGCGCAGGTCCCCGTCGACTCGGATGCGCTCGAGGGCGTCGCCCGGGTCATCACCGATCGGGCCGCCGCAGTCGCCGGTGAGCAGACGGCACGCGCAGTCGAGCGGGCGCTCCGCGAGCTCGCGGAGGCGTGGGAGGACGGGGCACCGATCCAGTACGCGAACTGGAAGGGCCTCCCGTCCATCAATGCGCTGATGGTTCCGGCGGGGGCCCCGCGGACGGATGAGGCGGGGGAGCCGCTCGCGGAGTCGTTCCCTCCGGTCGACACCCCTTGGCCCACCCTCACCTCGCTGAGGAACGTGGACCGGGAGAGCACGCTCCTGATCATCCCGACGAAGAATGCGAAGGCGGGAACCGATGGCGGCAACTGACAGGCCGAAGGCTCGGCAGAGCCAGCTCGTCACGACCTACGGCGTCGGCTCGCTCTTCCCCGCGGGCGATCAGAGCTTCATGATCTGCGGGATCGACGAGTGGGACGAGAACTCGTGCGCGGAGGTCGCCGAGCCGAGGCTCGCGCGCTCGCTCGCGGTGAACACGTTCCGTGCCCCCGCGAGCGGAAGGAAGGCCGGCGACGTCCCTGCCGTGCGCTTCCCGGCGTACCACTACTGCCCGAAGTGCCGGCGCCTCGACCACTTCTGGAAGTTCGACAAGAAGAACATGCAGTGCGCGGACTGTTCGCTGGACCTCACACCCTCGCGCTTCGTCGCGTGTTGCGAGAACGGGCACATCGAGGAGTTCCCGTACTTCCAGTGGGTGCACCGGGGGAGCGATGTCGAAGGCGGCACGCACCGAATGGAACTCAGGACCCGGGGTGCCTCGTCCTCCCTCGCGGACATCGTCATCTCGTGCTCGTGCGGGGTACCACCGCACGACATGGACGGCTCTTTCTCGGCGGGGGCGCTCTCGCAGATCAAGAGCTGTGGGGGAAAGCGCCCGTGGCTCGTCGGCGCCGGCGACGAGTTGTGCGAGAAGCCACTGAGGGTGCTCCAGCGTGGCTCGTCGAACGTCTGGTTCGCCGCGGTCCGGTCCAGCATCTCGATCCCTCCGTGGTCGAGCCCTGCCGCGCGATTCGTGGCCAGGAACTGGGGGGTGCTCGAACACATCCCCGACGTCGCGCTCGAGGCGGTCGTCGGGTCGGCGATCAAGGCACAGAAGGCGCCGGGTCTCGATGCCGCGGACGTGCTCGACGTCCTCGCCCGGCGCAAGGGGATGGACAAGGATCAGGTTCCGACGGACGCCGAGCTCAGGGCCGAGGAGTATCAAGCGCTCATCACCGGGAACGAGAACGGATCGCACGACAGTTTCGAGTGCAGCGCGGTCGACGTGGATGCGGCCCTGGCCGGTCTGGTGGTTCAGGTCTCCCGGGCGACCCGACTGCGGGAGGTCCGGGCCCTCGAAGGCTTCACCCGTGTCTCCTCGATGCCGACCGCGAAGACTGCGCCCCGCGTCGCTCGCCTGAGCCTTCAGTATCGCGACTGGCTGCCTGCCACGGAGGTGCTGGGCGAAGGGATCTTCGTGCGCCTCGCGGAGCGGGTGGTCGCCGACTGGGAGCGGACCCTGACGGCTGAGCGTCGCCACGGTGAGCTCGCGGCATCAGTGAAGCGCCGGGCCGACGAGGCCGGTGCTGAAGCGCCCGAGCCGCCGACCGCACGGTTCCTCGCGGTCCACTCGCTCGCGCACGCTCTCCTGCAGGAGCTGAGCCTCGACGCCGGCTACCCGGTCAGCTCGCTTCGCGAGCGGGTGTACGCCGAGGAGGGGCAGGCCGGGATCCTGGTCTACACCGCGTCGTCCGACGCGGCCGGCAGCCTCGGCGGGCTCGCGGCGCTCGCGGAGCGAAGCCGGTTCGCCGACGCGTTCATCGCGGCAGTCAGCCGTGCCGGCTGGTGCTCGAACGACCCGGTGTGCTCGGAATCGGGTCCGTCGGGTTCCGACGGGCTCAACCTCGCCGCATGCCACGCGTGCCTCCTCCTGCCGGAGACGAGCTGCGAGCACCGGAACGTGTACCTGGACCGGGTGACCGTGGTGGGCACCATCGAGGAGGCGAACACCGGGCTCCTGTCGGGCCTCACCGCGTGATGACCGCCCGAGCTGGAGTTGCGCATCTGGCGTGGGGAACAGGGCGAGTCGGTGGATGTCGTCGGCGCCCTGCTGGAGTGCGAGGTGGTCGGGCCGAGCGGGGGCGCGCCGGGACCTGGGCTCTAGGGATTCGTCCCCGACCACGGGCGGACTTCATCTCGCTCGAGCGGCGACGAGTGTGTCGCACGAGGCGCTCTCCGCGCTGACCGTCACCGGACACGCCCTGGCGCTCCGGATGCCTGGTGGCCATGGGCTCGTGCTCGATCCGAGCCACGAGGTCGGGTTCGAGCTGTTCCCGGGCGGGTGTCCAGGCGGTGGAGCGACGGGCTCGATAGCCCGCGACCGACAGGTGGCCTCCCGGCCCCCAGCCTTCGGAGGCTCCGACCGGCGGCGGTGGTGTCCGCGCGCCGTTGGGGTGGTCCGTGAACCACCCCGACGACTGTTCGGAGTCTCCCAAGCGCAGGCGCAGGGGGAGCGCGCGCGGGGATGGCGCCGGGCGCCGCGCCCCCGCAGACGGACGGAGGGCCCGGCCGCGGCAGGGGGTGCGCGGTCGGGCCCTCCGGGCGTGCGGGAGGTCAGGCCTGCTTGATGGCCGAGACCTCGAGGGTGATGACGACCTTGTCGCTCACGAGGACGCC
>JAEWGQ010000221.1 GCA_023388235.1 Actinomycetes bacterium
GACCACGCTCCCCGTCAGGCCGGCGGCGCCCACCACCGCCGGCCTGACGGGGGAGCACCCACCGCAGGACCCCGCCGCGCACCGCGGCGGGGGCGCCGGGTGCTGCCCGCCGCACGCGCGGGCGGACCCGGGGCCGACCCGGGCCACCACGGCCCCGATGACCATTCATGCGCTGGTCGCGACGGTTCGTGCACCAGCCCCCCGCACCGCCGGACCCCGGCGGCAGCCTTCTCGCGGGAGCGCGTCGACGCCTCCCGATGCCAGGGACGACGACGTCGCCCGCTGCAGAACCAAGGAGACACCGTGCGACTCCACGGCGAGGACGCCGCCCCGACCGGCGGCACGACCGAGGCCCTGACCCTGCTGGAGAAGGCCGCGCTGCTCACCGGCAAGACCGTCTGGGAGAGCCACGACCTGCCGCGGCACGGCGTCCGCTCCCTGTGGCTGGCGGACGGCCCCCACGGGGTGCGCAAGCAGCTCGGCGCCGCCGACCACCTGGGCATCGCCGCCTCGCAGCCCGCGACCTGCTTCCCGACGGCCGCCGCCGTCGCCAACACCTGGGACGTCGCGCTGGCCGAGCGCGTCGGGACGGCGCTCGGCGCCGAGGCCGCCGCGCAGGGCGTGGACGTGCTGCTCGGCCCCGGCCTCAACATCAAGCGCTCCCCGCTCGGCGGGCGGTCGTTCGAGTACTTCTCCGAGGACCCGCTGCTGGCCGGCCGGATGGCCGCGGGGTACGTGCGCGGGATCCAGTCCCAGGGCGTCGCCGCGTGCCCCAAGCACTACGCCGCCAACTCCCAGGAGCTGCGCCGCATGGTGTCGGACTCCGTGGTCGACGAGCGCACGCTGCGCGAGATCTACCTCAGCGCGTTCGGCATCGTCGTCACCGAGGCCCGGCCCCGCACGATCATGTCGTCGTACAACCTGGTCAACGGGGTGTACGCCCACGAGGACCCCTACCTGCTCACGACGGTGCTGCGGGACGAGTGGGGCTTCGACGGCGCCGTGATCTCCGACTGGGGCGGCTCGAACGACGTCGTGGCCGCCGTCGCCGCCGGCGGGACGCTGGAGATGCCGGCCGCCGGGCTGGACTCCGCGCGCCAGATCGTCCAGGCCGTCCGCACCGGGCGCCTCACCCAGGCCGACGTCGACGCCCGCGCGGCCGAGATGCTGCAGCTCGTCGCGGACGCGCGGACCGCGCCCGGCCCCGCCGTCGACCCGGACGCCCAGCACGCGCTGGCCCGCGAGGTCGCCGCCCGCTCCGCCGTGCTGCTCAAGAACGACGACGCCGTCCTCCCGCTCGCCGCCGGCACCCGCGTGGCGGTCATCGGGGACTTCGCCCGGACCCCGCGCTACCAGGGCTCCGGCTCGTCCGCCGTGAACCCGACGCGCCTCGACTCGGTGCTCGACGTCGTCGGCGGCTCCGGGCTGGTCATGACGGCGTTCGCGGCCGGGTTCCGGCGCGACGGCACCCCGGACGACGCGCTGCGCGCCGAGGCGGTCGCCGCCGCCCGGGACGCCGAGGTCGCGCTGCTGTTCCTCGGGCTGGACGAGATCGCCGAGTCCGAGGGACTCGACCGTTCGACGCTCGCGCTGCACCCCGCGCAGGTCGAGGTGCTCCGCGCGGTCGCGGAGGTCAACCCGCGCACCGTCGTGGTGCTGGCCGGCGGCGGCGTCGTCGAGATGCCGTGGCTGGGCGACGCGCGCGCCGTCGTGCACGGGCACCTGGCCGGCCAGGCCGGCGCGGGCGGGCTGCTCGACGTGCTCACCGGCGCCGTGAACCCCTCGGGCCACCTGGCCGAGACCGTGCCCGTCGCGCTGGCCGACACCCCGACCGCCGGCGCGTTCCCCGCGACCGGCCGCACCGCGGAGTACCGCGAGGGCCTGTACGTCGGGTACCGCTACTACACGTCCGCCGGGGTGCCGGTGACCTTCCCGTTCGGGTACGGGCTGTCGTACACCACGTTCGCGCACTCCGACCTGGTCGCGACCCCCGAGGCCGCGAGAGTGACCGTCACCAACACCGGCGACCGCGCCGGCGCCGACGTCGTGCAGGTGTACGTCGCGCGGGTCTCGGACGGCGTGCACCGCCCGGCGCGGACGCTCGCGGGCTTCGCGCGCGTCGAGCTCGAGCCGGGGGAGTCCACGACGGTCACGGTCCGGCTCGGGGACGCCGCGTTCCGGCACTGGGACGTCGCGACCGGGGCGTGGCAGGTCGAGCAGGGCACCTGGCGCGTGCTCGCGGGCGAGCACGTGGACGACCTCCCGCTGTCCGCGGACGTCGAGGTCGCCGGGACCGTCGAGCCCCGCGCCGAGGACCTGGCCGCCCGGTACCGCACCGGGGACGTGCGCCAGGTGCCCGACGCCGACTTCGTCGCCCTGCTCGGCCGGCCCCTGCCGTCCGCCGCGTGGTCCCAGCCGCTCACGGTCAACGACCCGCTGTCCGCGATGGCGCAGGCGCGCTCCCCGCTGGCCCGCCTCGCGCACCGGGTGCTGGCCTGGCGGCTCGCCGTCGCCGACCGGAAGGGCGCGCCGGACCTCAACATCCTGTTCCTGCTCAACATGCCGTTCCGGGCCATCGGGAAGATGACGAACGGCATGGTCAGCGCCGAGATGGTCGACGGCATCGTCCGGATCGTCAACGGCCGCTTCCTCGCCGGCGCCGGGGCCACGGTCCGCGCCTTCGTCCGCAACCGCCGCGCCAACCGGGCCACCGCCCGCGCCCTGCGGGCGCCGGGTCACGACGCCTGAGCTGCCCCACCGAGAACGAGAGAGACCTGATGATCACCCGCCTCCGCGACGCCTGGCGTCGATTCGCCGAGCGGCGCCCCGGCGTCGCCCAGTTCGTCGTGTTCCTCGTGCTCAGCAACGGCATCACCGTGCTGCAGCTCGCCCTGATGCCGCTCATCAAGTGGGCGTTCTCGACGACCTCGCTGGTGGACACGGCGTTCCAGGTCTGGCCCGTGGGGTCCAACCCGGACGGCTCCCAGTACTTCGTGTTCGACTACGCCGCGGGCGCCCTGCCGCACGGCGGAGGCGGGCTGGCATACTTCCTCGCCGTGCAGATCACCCTGCTGGTGGCGCAGGTGATCAACTTCTTCGCCCAGCGCACCATCACCTTCAAGTCGAACTCGTCGGTCGGCAAGGCGGCGCTCTGGTACGCCATCGCGTACGTCGCCATCACCGTGCTCGCCGCGGCCGCGCAGGGCTGGTACAAGGCCCCGATCTACGACCTGTTCATCGAGACCTGGGGCATGGGCGGCACCGGCGAGACCCTCGCGGACGTCGTCACGATGATCATCAACGCGGCGATCTCGTTCTGGGTGTTCTTCCCGATCTTCAAGGTCATCTTCAAGCAGGTGCCCGAGGACGCCGCACCCGCCGCGGCGGGCGACGCCACCGAGGTGCGGGCGTCGTGAGCGCGCTGCTGACCGTCGTCGTCCCCGCGTACAACGCGGAGGCCTACCTGGCGCGTGCGCTGGACTCGCTGGTCGGCTTCGGGCCCGACGTCGAGGTGATCGTCGTCGACGACGGGTCGACCGACGGCACGGCCGTCCTCGCGCACGAGTACGTGGACCGGTTCCCGGGCCTGGTGCGGCTGCTCCGCAAGCCGAACGGCGGGCACGGGTCCGCGATCAACACGGGGCTGGACCACGCCCGCGGCGACTACCTCAAGGTCGTGGACGCCGACGACTGGCTCGACCGCGAGGCGCTGGCCGAGGTGCTCGCGACGCTGCGCGGCTTCCGCGCGGACGACCACGGCGTCGACCTGCTCGTGACGAACTTCGTCTACGAGAAGGTCGGCAAGAAGAACAAGACCGCCGTGCGCTACGGCGGCGCGCTGCCGCGCGACCGGGTGCTCACGTGGTCCCGGACCCGGCGGTTCGCCAAGCGGCAGTACCTGATGATGCACGCGCTGACCTACCGCACCGCGGTGCTGCGCGAGGCGGGCCTGCGCCTGCCGGAGCACACGTTCTACGTCGACAACCTCTACGCGCTCGTGCCGCTGTCCCGGGTGCGCACGCTGTACTACCTCGACGTGGACCTGTACCGGTACTTCATCGGCCGGGCCGACCAGTCCGTCCAGGAGGCCGTGATGCTGCGCCGCCTGGACCAGCAGCTGCGCGTCAACTGGATGATGCTCGAGCACGTGTCCCGGACCCCGGTGCACGACGCGCGCCTGCGCCGGTACCTGCTGCACTACGTCGAGATCATCTGCGCGGTGTCGTCGATCCTGCTGATCCGCGCCGGGACCCCGGCGTCCCTGGCCGAGAAGGACCGGCTCTGGTCGCGCCTGCGCCGGTCCGACCCCTGGCTGTACCGGCGGGTGCGCTGGTCGGTGCTGGGGCAGATCTCCAACCTGCCCGGGCCGGCCGGGCGGCGCGTGTCCGTCCTGGCGTACCGCGTCGCGCAGCGGGCCATCGGCTTCAGCTAGGCCGTCGCCCCCGCGCGCCCCGGCGCGCCCCGCGCGCCCGTCAGGGGGCGGGCGCCGGGTCGGTGGGCCCGGCCGGTGCGGGCTCGACCGGCGCGGGCGGGGCCGGGTCGGGTCCGGCCACGGTGATCCGGAACGTCACGGTCG
>JAEWGQ010000256.1 GCA_023388235.1 Actinomycetes bacterium
TGCTGCCGGCGGCGCTCGCCCTGCGCTCCGGCCGCGGCCGGAGCGCAGGGCGAGCGCCGCCGGCAGCACGACCTCGAGCCGCTTGCCGCCCACCTCGACCACGACGCGCTCGAGCCCGGTGGCGGGCTCGGCCTCGTCCGTGCCCGGTGCGGTCGCGGCGGGCGCGCCCGTGAGCTCCGGGAGCCGCTCGGCGAACTCGGTCTCGATCCAGCGCGTGTGGACGGCGAACGGCTGCGCGGGGTCCGCCGGGACGAACGCCGGCTCGGCCATCACGGCGCGGTGGAACGGGACGACCGTCGGGATGCCCGCGATCTCCAGCTCGGCCAGCGCGCGGCGGGCGCGCTCGGCGGCCTGCTGGCGGGTGGCGCCCGTGACGACGAGCTTCGCGATCATCGAGTCGAACGCGCCGGAGACCGTGTCGCCCTCGACGACGCCGGAGTCCACGCGGACCCCCGGGCCCGCCGGGAAGCGCAGGGTGGTGAGGCGCCCGGGCGCCGGCAGGAACCCGGCGGCGGGGTCCTCGCCGTTCAGGCGGAACTCGAACGAGTGGCCCCGGGTCTCGACGTGGTCGTAGCCGAGGGGCTCGCCCGCCGCGATCCGCAGCTGCTCGCGGACCAGGTCGATGCCGCTGATCTCCTCGGAGACGGGGTGCTCGACCTGCAGCCGGGTGTTGACCTCGAGGAACGAGATGGTGCCGTCGGCCGCCACCAGGAACTCGCAGGTGCCCGCGCCGACGTAGCCGGCCTCGCGGAGGATCGCGACGGACGCCTCGACGAGCTGCGCCCGCTGCGCGTCGCTGAGGAACGGCGCGGGGGCCTCCTCCACGAGCTTCTGGTGCCGGCGCTGCAGCGAGCAGTCGCGGGTCGACACGACGACGACCGTGCCGTGGGCGTCGGCGAGGCACTGGGTCTCCACGTGCCGGGGGCGGTCCAGGTAGCGCTCGACGAAGCACTCGCCGCGCCCGAACGCCGCGACGGCCTCCCGCACGGCGGAGTCGTACAGCTCGTCGATCTCGTCCTCGGAGCGCGCGACCTTCAGGCCGCGGCCGCCGCCGCCGAACGCGGCCTTGATGGCCACCGGCAGCCCGTGCTCGGCGACGAACGCGTGCACCTCGGCCGCGCCGGCGACCGGGTCGGGGGTGCCGGCCACGAGCGGGGCGCCGGCGCGCTGGGCGATGTGCCGCGCGCTGACCTTGTCGCCGAGCGAGCGGATCGCGGACGGCGGCGGCCCGATCCACGTGAGGCCGGCGTCGGTGACCGCCTGCGCGAAGTCGGCGTTCTCCGACAGGAAGCCGTAGCCCGGGTGCACGGCGTCGGCGCCGGAGCGCCGGGCCACGTCGAGCAGCTTGGCGACGTCGAGGTACGTCTCGGCCGCCCGGGCGCCGTCGAGGGCGTACGCCTCGTCCGCGACGCGCACGTGCAGCGCCTCGCGGTCGGGGTCCGCGTAGACGGCGACGGAGCCGAGGCCGGCGTCGCGGCAGGCGCGGGCGATGCGGACGGCGATCTCGCCGCGGTTGGCGACGAGGACCTTCGAGATGCGGGGCACGGCTCACGGTAACGCGCGGGACCGGCGGGGATCACGCCCGCGGGGACGTGCGCCGCCAAGATTGCGGAACCGCCCACCTGGGGCGGCGCGCGGTTGGAGGTTCCGGCAACGCGGGCGGGGCGGACCCCGCCGACGGCCCCGGGCGGTTGTCCGGTCGGGACAAACCCGGGGCGCGCCGGCAGGCGGCGTGCGGCCGCGGGGGCGGCCCCGCTCGAGGGGGTCAGGCGGTCGCGGCGACGGGCTCCGCGGCGGGCGCCTCGTCGGCGACCGCCCGGACCGCCGCGGCGAGCCGCCGCTGCTGGGTGGCGGCGAGCGCGAGCGCCACGACGGTGGCGGCCACGGTGACCGCGAACGCCGCCGTGTGACCCGACGCGTCGGCCAGGCGCCCCGCGATGCTCGAGCCCAGGGCGTACCCGACGCCGGTGGCCGACGCGAGGGCGGTCATCGCCGCGCCGGTGCGCCCGGCGGGGACGACCCGCTCGGCCAGCGAGAAGACGCCGATCATGTAGGGCGCGATCGCGAAGCCGAGCACCGCGACCGCCCCGGTGAGGGCCGGGAGCGTGCCGACCAGGAGCAGCGGCCAGGCCAGCGCGGCCATCGCGGCGGCGGCCACCAGCACGCGGCGCTCGTGCGGCACGCGCGCGGGGATGAACGCGGTCCCGATGCCGGCGGCCGCGCTGCCGACCCCGAGCACGGCGTGGATCAGCCCCGCGAGGCCGGGCTGCCCCGCCTGGGTGGCGAGCACGGTGGTCCCCGTCTGGGTGGCGCCGAACAGGACGCCCACCGCCGACTGCGCGACGACCAGCACCGCGAACGCGGGCGTGACGAGCCGCCCCGTGGCGCGGGCGTGCGGGCCGGAGGTGGTCCGGCGCGCGGTGGGGTGCAGCGCGAACGCCGTGCCGAACACCGTCAGCAGCGCGGCGGCGGTCAGCAGGGCGCCGGCCGGGGACAGCGCGACGGCGACGATCCCGACCAGGGCCGGGCCGATCGCGAACGACGCCTCGTCGACCGCGCCCTCGTAGGAGAACGCGGCGTCCACCAGGCGGCGCTGGTCGGCACCGGTGCCCGCGGTGATCGGCCGCCACCGCACGCGGGCGAGCGGCCCGACCTGCGGCAGCGCGAGCCCGGTCACCGCCGCGACCCCCACCAGCACGGGCCCGCCCGCGCCCGCCCCGGCGAGCAGGGTGAGCGTGGTCAGCGCGGCGGCGCCCGCGAGCGACTGGACGAGCACGACCGGCCGCTGCCCGTGCCGGTCGGCGAGGCCGCCGGCCACGGGGGCGCCGATCGCGTTCGCGACGGCGAGGCTCCCGGCGGCCAGGCCGCCGAGGCCGTAGGTGCCGGTCGCGGTGGACACGAGCAGCAGGGTGCCGAGCTGGGCCATCGCCATCGGCAGCCGGCCGAGGAAGGCGACGAGGACGTAGGCGGGCCCGGCCAGGCGGAACAGGCGGGCGTAGGCGTTCAGGGCGGTCACGGAGGGCCTCTCGGGTACGTCGGTGCGACGCGCCTCCCCGCCACCAGGTCGCGTCACAGCCCTCAGCTCCGGCCAGTCTAGCCGCGGCGCTACGCTTCTCGGATGACCGAGGTCGCTCACGGAGCACAGCCGCACGCACCCGCGCCGGACGCCGCCGACACCGTCGAGCTGCTCGGGCTGGTCGCGCACCTGCAGCACGTCGCGTTCGGCCGGCTCGCGGAGGACGCGCGGGTCGCGCCCACCACCGCCCAGCAGCTCGAGCTCAGCCGGCTCGCCGCCGCCGCCGTCGCCCGGCGGGACCGCGTCCTGGCCCGCGTCGTCGAGCTCGGCGGGGACCCCGAGCGCGGCCTGGGCGCCTACGCCCGGCTGCTGGAGGACTTCGACTCGCGCACGCAGCCGAGCACCTGGTGGGAGCGGCTGCTGCGCTCCTACGTGGCCGACGGGGTGTCGGACGACTTCTGCCGGATCGCCGCCGCGGCGGTCGACCCGGAGTCCCGCGCGCTGCTGGAGGAGGTGCTCGACGACGCCGCGCACGCCAACCTCGCGGTCGGGGAGCTCGAGGCCGCGGGCGCCCACGACGAGGTCCTGGTGTCGCGCCTGGCGCTGTGGGGCCGGCGGCTCGTGGGCGAGGCGCTCGGCGTGGTGCAGCAGGCGATGGCCGCGCACCCCGGGCTGGGCCGGCTCGTGACCCGCCGCGGGGTCCCGGCCGGCGAGGGGCCGGCCGCCGGCACGGTGCCGGACGCCACGACGCCGGACGGCGCCGGCCCGGAGGCGGCCGCCGCGGAGGACCCCGCCGCGCCGGCGAAGCTGTTCGGCGAGCTGACCGCGGAGCACACCCGCCGGATGTCCCGCCTCGGCCTGACGGCCTGACCCCGCGACGACGACGCCCCCGCCACCGGGAGGTGGCGGGGGCGTCGTGCTGCCGGGTGGTCAGATGGCGCCGAAGCCGACCCGGCCCTTCGACTCGGTGCCGATCTCGACGTAGCCGATCGACGCCGACGGCACGACGACGCGCCGGCCCCGGGTGTCGACCAGCTCGAGCACCGGCTTGCCGGTGAGCGCCGCGGTGACGGCGGCGGTGACCTCGTCGGCGGTCTGGTCCGACTCGATCACCAGCTCGCGCGGCAGGTTCTGCACCCCGATCGTGATGTCCACGCTTCGTCGTCTCCTCGCTCGTCCGGTGGCTGCTGCCCGGTCATCCTAGGCCGGGTGCGCGCCGCCGGGCCCGGCCAGGGCCCCGCGTTCGCCCTCGGCCGACAGCGCGGGGACGAAGTCCGCGACCCCGCCCCACGCGAGCCGCGCCACCAGGGCGGCCGTCTCGCGCGCCGACGTCCGGTCGGCCGCGCGCAGCCGGCTGGTCGC
>JAEWGQ010000316.1 GCA_023388235.1 Actinomycetes bacterium
TCATGGTTGTGCCTACCAATGAGGAGTGGGCTATCGCCAAGCAGTCCGTGGCGCTGCTGGGCAAATAGCGGTACTCCCGGGCACGCGCTGCCCGCCGCATAACTAGAGGAATGGCCCCCGTTCGCAAGGAACGGGGGCCATTCACGTGGACCAACCGGCCGCGCGGCCTATGGGGAAACCGCGCGGCCAGGAGGCCTTACCCGCGGCGGCGTCGCTTGGTTAGCACCAGGAGCGAAGTGCCACCAAGGGCCGCCAAGATTGCCAGCAGAATGTAGTTCGTGACCGCAGCGCCGGTCCACGGGATCGTGCCATCGGGCTGCTTGGGCGGGACCGGGCTGACCGGCGGCTCGCCGGGCTGACCGGGCTTGGGCTCGGGCTTCGGCGGCACGTCATTGGTGGTGCACAGGCCCGGCTTACAGCTCGGGTCCTCGCCCGCACCGGCCACAACGTTCGTCAGCGTTGAATCGCCGAGCTCACCGTAGGCCTTAACCGTCACCGTGTAGGTCACGCTGGCCTTCTCACCCGGCGCCAGGGCGCCCTCGATCTCCAGCAGATCACCGGTCAGCTTGGCGCTCACCGCGTCGCTGGACGCACGCGGCGCACCCGTCACCTCGGCATCGTCCAGGACGTCTGCCAGGTGATCGACCGCGTCGAAGTCAACGGCCCCTGCGCCATCGGCACGGGACTGGCCGGTGAAGGTCAGCGTGTAGGTGACCTCCTGGCCGGGCTTGAGCGTGCCGGTGATGGGGAGGGCACCGCCGGTGACCTCGCCAATCGTCAGCGCGGCATCCGTCGTCGCAAAGCCACTGAGCGTCGCGTCATCGCTCACGCCGGACAGATCATCGACGTAGTCGATCGTAGCCGGCGCACTACCGCTGTTCTCAAACGTCAGGGTGTACGTGAGCTCCTGGCCCGGGTCTACCTTTTCCCCGCTAGTCGGGTTGACCGTCTTCGTCACGGCCAGCTTGGGCACCGAGGTCAGCGTGCAGTTATCGCGAGCCAGGGTGCAACGATCGGCCGGATCAGGTTCTTCGCCCGCCGGGAGAATGACGTTGACGAGGTCGTTATCGCCGGTTCGGGTGGCGTCCGGCTTGACCGTCACGGAGTACGTCACGGTGTAGGTTTCACCCGCTCCCACGGATCCGCCCACCGCGATACGTTCCTTCCCCGCGGTTGCGGAGTAGGTGGCGTCCGCCGTCGTCATCGAATTGCCCGCGCCGGCAGTTTGCGTCACGGTGAGGTCATCGTTCCACGTCGCATCATCCATCACGCGATCGAGGTAGTCGATGTAGTCCACAGCCGAAGGCGCCTTGCCGCCGTTGCTGAAGGTCAGCGTGTAGGTCAGCACACTGCCCGCCGCGGCGGTGCCGGTCACGGACACGTCCTTGGTGACAGTCAGTTCGCTAATCGGCGTGCTCGTGCAGTTTCGCTTCGTCACGTCCGTATCGGTGGTGCATTCTTGCCCGACGACGGGCGGCTCATCCCCTGCGTTAGCGAGGAAGTTCACCGCTTGGTCATTGGCCCCGGCCGCGGTGCGGTCCGCATCGGACTTGATGGTAGCCAGGTAGGTCACCGTCAGCGGCTTGTCGGCAGTGGTACCCGCCGGTACCGTGCCGGTCACGGTGATCTTCTCATCGCCGGCCGCATCGCTGTAGCTGGCGTTCAGGCCGGACTCGCCCACCTGGAGGTCGGAGATCACCGCGTCATCGGCGACGTCCTTGAGGTAGTCCACCGCATCGAGCTGGTAGGTGTTCGTGCCCTTGTTTGCGAAGTGGAGCGTGTACTTCAGCTGGGTGCCGGCTGCCACCTGCGGGCCGCCGGACACCACCTCAACGTTCTTCCACTGCATGGGCGCAATGCTCGGCACGGAGACGGTGGCACACGGCTTATTCGGCGTAGCGACATCCTGAGAGTTCGTGCATGCCGTGTTGTTGAGCGTTGTGCCTTCGCCGCGGTAGGTCACCGAGTAGGTCAGCGTAGCCATGTTGCCGGCCGCGAGCGGGCCGGACCAGGTGAGCTTATGGCTATCGCGATCATAGGTGGGGGCCGGTGTGCTACCCGGGGCAGCCTCACCGGATGCGGTGGTGATTGCCAGGGCGGCGTCGTCGTTATAAACACCCCCAGCATTGATGACGTCCGCGAGCGCGTCGGTCAGCTGTGCCGGGTAGTTGGCCGTGAAGTTGCCGGTTGACGTGTTCGTCAGGGTGACGGTGTAGGTAACCGTATCGCCAGCGCGCACCTGAGTAGTGGATGCGTTCTTGGTGATCGAGTCCAGCTTGGGCAGGAGAACCTCGGCATCATCGCAGGGGATGCCGGTGGCCGTGTCCTTCTTGACGGTGCCGGCGGTTGCGGCATCGAGGCCCGCGGGGACTTCTTCGTGAGTTTCCGTGCACTGCGGGATCGCATCGGTTGGCGAGTACGGCGTGTAGGCCACGTTGCGCGCCTTGCCATCGCCGCCGCCCTTGAGCTTCATCTGGTATTCGACGTAGATCTTGTCCCCCGCAGCCAGCGGGCCGGTCCACGTGATGTGGCGCCCGGTGGTGGAGGCGAGATCCGTGGTCACGGCGCCCTGGTCTAGCGGGGTGAGGTCCGCGCCGAGGATACGCAGGGTGTTCGGGACCAGGTCGGCATCGTCGAGCACGCCGGAGAGGTCATCGAACATGGTGGCAGGGCTGGTTTCCGTGTGGTCTCCCCTGCCGGGGTTCGTAACCTCGATGCGGTAGGTGAGGGTATCGCCCGGTGCCGGATCGGCCGGCGGGTTGACGATCTCCTTGGTGACCTTGAGGTCCGCCGGGGCGATGTTGACCTTGTAGTCCTCAACTTCGCCGGAGCCAACAACCGTGCGCGGCTGCTTGGCATCGGCCTGATCCTCGGCTACGCGCAAGCGCAGGTAGCTCTCGTTGAGCTTGCCTTTGTCAAAGGTGACGTTCTGCGGGACGGCCCAGTTCAGCGTGATGTTGTTGTCACCCGGCGCGCACTCGACGGTATTTGATGCTTCGTTGTCATCGAACTTGCCGTTTCGGTTCCAGTCCAACCAGCCGGTGGCAAAAGCTTTGCCCTGGTTCTTTGGCGGTGCCACGCATTGGACGTTGGTGAGCTGGTAGGGCTCACCCGGCTTGGCTTCGATAAGCGTAGGGGTCTAACCATCATCATTGGAATCCGCATCGGCTTGGCCACTCGGATCCACCTCATAGGTGGGATCATTGCTGACACCGGCGCCCAGCCGGGGAACCGCGTTGCCTTCAATCGCTTCGTTATAGGGCTGGCCGAGCGGATTCCCCGCACTGTCAACTTTCGGGTATACCCAGTTCTCGCCTTCAACAATCGGCGTGCCCTGGTCATCCCAGTGCGGCACGTAGGCCGCGCCGGCTACGCCGTAACTCGTGGGGGCGTCACCGTAGTCAATGTTGAACACCATACCGATGGAGACGGCGGCAGTGCCACCGCCTTCAATGGTGACGTGAGCGCGGCTTGCTCCCTGCATAAACATGATGGCGAGGGGACCATACGCCTGGTATCTAACTTGGCTCGGGTCGTAATACCCCTCCGGAATGGGATTCCAGAATCCTTCTTCAATGGGGTGCCAGACGCCGTTTT
>JAEWGQ010000317.1 GCA_023388235.1 Actinomycetes bacterium
ACCCCGGGCCGGCCGCGGCCCCCCGGCGGGTAAGACGGCGCGGCGGCCGGCGGCGGGCAGCGCGGCGGTCGTGGCGGTGGCCTCGGGGTCGCCGTCGAACTGCACCCGGTTCCGCCCCTGCCGCTTCGCCCGGTACAGCGCGGCGTCGGCCCGCGCGGCCAGGGAGTGCGCGCCCTCGCCGGGCACGGCCATCGCCCCGCCCAGGCTGAGGGTCACGCGCAGGTGCGGGGACAGCTCGTGCCACGGGTGGGACGCGATCGCGGTCCGGATGCGCTCGCACACGCCGACGGCCTGCTCGCGCGGGGAGTCCAGCAGCACGAGCGTGAACTCCTCGCCGCCGATCCGGGCCACCACGTCACCGACGCGCACCGCGGCGGTCATGATCTGCCCGACGCGGCGCAGCACCTCGTCGCCGACCGGGTGCGAGTGGTCGTCGTTCACGGCCTTGAACAGGTCGATGTCCGCCACGACGTACGCCAGGGCGTCCTCCTCGCCCAGCCGGGCCGCCAGGATCGCGTCCAGCCCGCGGCGGTTCAGCAGCCCGGTGAGGGCGTCGTGCGCGGCGTCGTGCTGCAGCGTCTCGTTCAGCGCGGCGAGCTCGGCCAGCCGCTTGCGCGCGTGGTCCCGGGACTGGCGGACGCGCTCGACGTCGAGCTGGGCGTTCACGACGATGCCGCGGCGCTCGGCGGCCTGGTCGCGCTGCATCATCACCGCCTCGTGGTAGCGGCGGTGCGTCTCGAGCGCGGCGCGCAGGTCGCCGGCGTCCTCGTGCACCTGCACGAGCTCGAGCAGCAGGTCGGCGCGCTCCATCGGGCGCAGGCTCTGCTCGGTGAGCAGCAGCCCGGCCTTCAGGGTCGCGCGGGCGGCCCCGTGGTCGCCGCGCAGCCGGCACAGCCGCCCGTGCGCGGCGTGGTACCGGATGGTCAGGTACCGCGCGGCCACCTCGGGCAGGGCGACCTCGACGGCGGCGAGCTCGCGGTCGGCCGCCGCCAGGTCGCCGCGCGCCATGTACGCGCGCGCGAGCCGGATCTGCGCCTCGGTCGCCATGCGCGGGTTGCCGTCCTTCGCGGCGGCCCAGCCGCGCGCCGACAGCGACACGGCGCGGTCCGCCAGCGCCCGGGCGCGCACCGGGTCGGCGGCGGCGACGGCCTCGGCGGCGTCCGTGTCGAGCTTCGCCAGGCCGGACAGCGTGGCGCACGTGCCGTCCGGCCGGTCGAGCAGCGGCCACAGCCCCGCGGCCTCGTCCAGCAGCTCGCGGGCCTTCACGGGGAACCGGCCCATCGAGATGTACGTGTCCGCGAGGTTGTTCAGGGCCGCGGCCAGGCCCTCGGTGTCGTCGAGCTCCCGGCGGATCACGAGGGACCGCTCGAGGAACTCCAGGGCGGACACGTTGTCGCCGAACCCGTTGTAGACCGCCGCGAGGCCCTGCAGGACGCGGCCCTCCCAGGAGCGCAGCGACGCCGACGTGCACAGGTCGAGGGCGCGCTCCATCGCGGCGAGTGCCAGCGCGTCGTCACCGAGGAGGTGGTGCGCCCAGCCGCCGTTGTACTCGAGCTCGATCTCCACCGGCACGGCGCCCTCGGCGCGGGCCCGCTCCAGCAGGTCGGGCAGCGCCGCGACGCACAGAGCGGGTGCCGCGTCGCAGAGCCGGTCGATCCGGTCGAGCTCCGAGCGCCAGCCGGACGGGTCGCCCGCCTGCGCCGCCCGGGCAGTCGTCATACCCGTGGTATCGGGTACCGGGCCGGGGTGCTGGAGGAATCGATCGGGTGAAGTCCGTCCGGCGGACGGATGACGTCCGCTCCACGGGACAGTGACACGACAGGGGCCCGCCGCCGGACGCTGCCGGCGACGGGCCCCTGGGCGGGCAGCAGGTCAGGCGATCGTCGCCACGGCCTCCCGCGCGATCTCGAGCTCCTCCTTGGTCGGGATCACCAGCACGGTGACCTCGGCGCCGTCGGGGGAGATGACCGTCGGCTGCTTCTTGCGGCCGGCGTTGCGCTCCGGGTCGACCTGGATGCCCAGGCGCTCCAGGCCGCGCAGCGCGTTGATGCGGACGATGTCGTCGTTCTCGCCGATGCCGGCCGTGAACGTGATGACGTCCACGTGGCCCAGCTCGGCGTAGTACTTGCCGACGTAGCCCTTGATGCGGTGGTAGTAGACGTCCAGCGCGGTCTTCACGCGCTCGTCGCCCGCGGCCACCGCGTCGTGCACGTCGCGCATGTCGGTGTAGCCCGACAGGCCGAGCATCCCCGACTTCCGGTTGAGCAGCTCGTCCAGGTCGTCGATCGAGTAGCCGCCGACCCGGGCCAGGTGGAACAGGACCGCCGGGTCGATGTCGCCCGACCGGGTGCCCATGACCAGGCCCTCCAGCGGGGTCAGGCCCATGGAGGTGTCGATGCACTCGCCGCCGCGCACGGCCGACGCGGACGCGCCGTTGCCGAGGTGCAGCACGATCGTGTTGAGCTCGGACACGTCCTTGCCGAGGAACTCGGCCGTCGCGCGGGACACGTACTTGTGCGACGTGCCGTGCGCGCCGTAGCGGCGGATCTTGTACTGCTGCGCGACGTCCTGGTCGATCGCGTACGTGTACGCGGCCGGCGGCATCGTGCGGTGGAACGCGGTGTCGAACACGGCGACGTGCGGCACGTTCGGGAACGCGCTGCGCGCCGCCTTCACGCCCTCGACGTTCGCCGGGTTGTGCAGCGGGGCCAGCGGGGACAGCCCGTCGATCTTCGCGAGCACCTCGTCGTCGATCACGGCCGGGCCGTCGAAGACGTCGCCGCCCTGGACGATCCGGTGGCCGACCGCGGTGAGGTCCTCCTCGCGGAGCTGCGGGCCCTGCTGCTCGAACAGGCCGAGCACCAGGCGCATGCCGGTCTCGTGGTCCGGCACGGCCTGCTCGAGCACCGTCTCGCCGGACGGGCCCTCGTGCTTGACCTTGCCGACGTCGAGGCCGATCCGCTCGACGATGCCGGAGGCCAGGGCCTCGCCGCTGGTGACGTCGACGAGCTGGTACTTGATCGACGAGGAGCCGGAGTTGATGACGAGGACGTGGTTCACTTCGAGCCTTCCGGGGTCGCGCCCATGGCCTGGGCCTGGATCGCCGTGATGGCGACGGTGTTGACGATGTCCTGCACCAGGGCGCCCCGGGACAGGTCGTTGACGGGCTTGCGCAGGCCCTGGAGCACCGGGCCGACGGCCACGGCGCCGGCGGAGCGCTGCACGGCCTTGTAGGTGTTGTTGCCGGTGTTGAGGTCCGGGAACACGAACACGGTGGCGCGGCCGGCGACGTCCGACTCGGGCATCTTGGTCTGCGCGACCGAGGCGTCCACGGCGGCGTCGTACTGGATCGGGCCCTCGACGTTGAGGTCGGGACGGCGCTCGCGCACCAGCTCGGTGGCGGTGCGGACCTTGTCCACGTCCGCGCCGGAGCCCGACATGCCGGTCGAGTACGACAGCATCGCGATGCGCGGCTCGATGCCGAACTGGGCGGCGGTCGCGGCCGAGGAGATCGCGATGTCCGCGAGCTGCTCGGCGGTCGGGTCCGGGTTCACCGCGCAGTCGCCGTAGACCAGCACGCGGTCCTCGAGGCACATGAGGAAGACCGACGACACGACCGAGGTGCCGGGGGAGGTCTTGATGATCTCGAAGGACGGCTTGATGGTGTGCGCCGTGGTGTGCGCGGCGCCGGAGACCATGCCGTCGGCCAGGCCGAGCTGGACCATCATCGTACCGAAGTAGGACACCGAGGAGACGATCTCCCGGGCGCGCTCGACGGTCATGCCCTTGTGCTTGCGCATCTCGGTGTACTCGGCGGCGAACCGCTCGAGCAGGTCGCCGGACTTCGGGTCGACCACCCGGGCGGCGGCCAGGTTGAGCCCGAGCTCGGTGGCGCGCGTCCGGATGGCGGCCTCGTCGCCGAGGATCGTCAGGTCGGCGACCTCGCGCTGCAGCAGCGTGGACGCGGCGCGCAGGATGCGGTCGTCGTTCCCCTCGGGCAGCACGATGTGCTTGCGGTCGGAGCGCGCCCGGTCGAGCAGCTCGTACTCGAACATCAGCGGCGTCACGACGTCGGGCGCCGGCACCTCGAGGGCGGCCAGCGCCTCCTCGGCGTCGGTGTACTTCTCGAACAGCGCCAGCGCCGTGTCGACCTTGCGCTGCGAGTCGGCCGACAGCCGGCCGCGGGTGTTGCCGGCCGCGCTGGCGGAGCGGAACGTGCCCAGGTCGGTCCGGATCAGCGGCAGCCGGCTCCCGAGCCCGTCCACGAGCCGGCTGACGATCGCCGGGGGCTCGAAGCCGCCGTTGAGGATCACGCCGGACAGCGACGGGAAGCCCTCGGCGGTGTGCGCCATGAGCAGGCCGAGCAGGATGTCCGACCGGTCGCCCGGGACGATGATGACGACGCCGTCGGACAGCCGCTCCAGCAGGTGCTCGATCGACATGGCGCCGACCAGCAGCTCGGTCGCCTCGCGGGACAGCAGCTCCTCGTCGCCGCCGATCAGGTGGCCGTCGACGGCCTCCATGAGCTGGCGGACGGTCGGGGCGACCAGGAACGGGTCCTCCGGGAGCGCCCACGCGGTCGCGCGGGTGGCGAGCTCGGCGCGGACCGCCTCCACGTCGGCCGGGTCGCAGCGGTTGGCGACGATCGCGACGACCTGGGCGTGCCCGGCCTCGAGCTCGGCGGCGGCCACCTCGGCGACCTGGCGCACCTCCTCCGGCGTGCGGCCCTGGCCCTTGACGCACAGCAGCACCGGGGCGCCGAGGTTCGCGGCGATGCGGGCGTTGAACCCGAGCTCGGCGGGGCCGGCGACGTCCGTGTAGTCGGTGCCGACGATGACGACGACGTCGCACGCCCGCGCCATCGCGTGGTAGCGCTGCACGATCGTGGCCAGCGCGGCCTCGGGGTCCGCGTGCACGGCCTCGTAGGTGGTGCCGATGCAGTCCTCGTAGCTCAGGTCCACGCCGTCGTGGGACAGGAGCAGCTCGAGGACGTAGTCGGGCGTCTCGGTGGAGCGCGCGATGGGCCGGAAGACGCCGACCTTCTGCACGGTGCGGGTCAGCAGGTCGACCAGACCGAGTGCGACGGTCGACTTCCCGGTGTCCCCCTCGGGGGACGTGACGTAGATGCTGCGGGCCACGGGTGGGGCTTCTTCCTTGGTCGGCGCGACCGGGTGCGGTCGGCAGGGGGGAGGCAGGTGGTGGGATGAATTCTGCCGGACCCGGGACGGCGGATGCGCCGCCGACCCGGTGACGATGGCCACCCGGTGCCCCTCCGGCCGTCGCCGGGAGGCCGCGTCGTGACCAAGGTCCTAGAAAGCCGATGGCCCGCACCGGGTGGTGCGGGCCATCGGCCTCGTCGGACTACTCGTTGTCACCGCCGGTGGACACGGTGGCGTTCTGCTGCGGGCCGCCCACCTCGGTGCCCGTCTCGCCGGCGTCCGGCCACACCCAGTCGCGGACCTCGGGGATGTCCTCCCCGTGCTCGCGGGTGTAGTCGTGCGCCCGGAGCCGGGCGTCCACCATCCGCTGCCGCAGGCCCGCGTACTTCGAGCCGAGCGACGGCGTCTGGTCGATGACGTCGATCACCAGGTGGTACCGGTCCAGGTCGTTGAGCATGACCATGTCGAACGGCGTCGTGGTCGTGCCCTCCTCCTTGTACCCCCGCACGTGCAGGTTCTTGTGCCCCTTGCGGCGGTACGTCAGGCGGTGGATCAGCCACGGGTAGCCGTGGTACGCGAACACGATCGGCTTGTCCGTGGTGAACAGCGTGTTGAAGTCGCGGTCCGACAGGCCGTGCGGGTGCTCCCGCTCGTCCTGCAGCCGCATGAGGTCCACGACGTTGACGACGCGGATCTTGAGGTCCGGCAGCTCCCGGCGCAGGATGTCGGCCGCGGCCAGCACCTCCAGCGTCGGGACGTCGCCGGCGCAGCCGAGCACCACGTCCGGGTCCTCGCCCTCGACCTCGGTGCCGGCCCACTCCCAGATGCCCAGGCCGCGCGTGCAGTGCGCCACGGCCTCGTCCATCGTCAGGAAGTTCGGCGCGGGCTGCTTGCCGGACACCACGACGTTGACGTACTGCCGGCTGCGCAGGCAGTGGTCGTACGTCGACAGCAGGGTGTTCGCGTCCGGCGGCAGGTACACCCGGACGATCTCGGCCTTCTTGTTGACCACGTGGTCGATGAAGCCCGGGTCCTGGTGGCTGAAGCCGTTGTGGTCCTGGCGCCACACGTGGCTCGACAGCAGGTAGTTCAGCGACGCGATCGGCCGGCGCCACGGGATGTGGTTCGTGACCTTCAGCCACTTCGCGTGCTGGTTGAACATCGAGTCGACGATGTGGATGAAGGCCTCGTACGAGGTGATCAGGCCGTGCCGGCCCGTCAGCAGGTACCCCTCGAGCCAGCCCTGGCACTGGTGCTCCGACAGCATCTCGACGACGCGGCCCATCCGGGCCAGGTGGTCGTCGACGTCGGTGGGCAGGTACTCGGCGTTCCACTGCTTGTCCGTCACGTCGAACACGGCCTGCAGGCGGTTCGAGGCGGTCTCGTCCGGGCCGAAGATCCGGAAGTTGTCCGGGTTCCGGCGGATCACCTCGGTCAGGTACACGCCCAGCTGGCGCGTGGCCTCGGAGATCGAGCCGCCCGGGACCGGCACGTCGACCGCGAAGTCCCGGAAGTCCGGCAGGCGCAGGTCCTTGAGCAGCAGGCCGCCGTTCGCGTGCGGGTTGTCGCTCATCCGCAGGGTGCCGGTGGGGGCGAGCGACGAGATCTCCTCGCGCACGCGGCCGGTCTCGTCGAACAGCTCCTCCGGGCGGTACGACCGCAGCCAGCCCTCGAGCACCTGCAGGTGCTCCTCGGTGTCGCGCGCGCTGGCGAGCGGCACCTGGTGCGAGCGCCACGACGCCTCGACCTGCTTGCCGTCGATGACCGGCGGGCACGTCCAGCCCTTCGGCGTCTTGAAGACGATCATCGGCCACGCCGGCCGGGACTCGTCGCCCGCCGCGGCACGCGCCTTGATCTCGGCGATTTCGTCCAGCACGACGTCCAGCAGCTCGGCGAACCGGGCGTGCACCGCCGCGTGGTCCTCGCCGTCGAAGCCGCCGACGAACAGGTGCGGCTTGTGGCCGTACCCGCGCATCAGGTCGAGCAGCTCGGACTCGGGGATGCGCGCCAGCACCGTCGGGTTCGCGATCTTGTACCCGTTGAGGTGCAGGATCGGCAGGACCACGCCGTCCTTGGCGGGGTCGACGAACTTGTTGGAGTGCCACGACGTGGCCAGCGGGCCCGTCTCGGCCTCGCCGTCGCCGACGACGGCCGCGACCAGCAGGTCCGGGTTGTCGAACGCCGCGCCGTACGCGTGCGACAGCGCGTAGCCGAGCTCGCCGCCCTCGTGGATCGAGCCGGGGGTCTCCGGGGCCACGTGGCTCGGGATGCCGCCCGGGAACGAGAACTGCCGGAACAGCCGGCGCACGCCCTCGGTGTCCTGGGTGATGTCCGAGTACACCTCGGAGTACGTGCCGTCCAGGTAGGCCGACGCGACCAGGCCGGGACCGCCGTGGCCCGGGCCCGTGATGTACATGGTCGACTGCTCGCGCTCGGCGATCGCGCGGTTCAGGTGCGCGTACAGGAAGTTCAGGCCGGGCGTCGTGCCCCAGTGCCCCAGCAGGCGCGGCTTCACGTGGTCGCGGGTCAGCGGCTCCTGGAGCAGCGGGTTGTCCAGGAGGTAGATCTGCCCCACCGACAGGTAGTTGGCCGCGCGCCACCAGGCGTCGATGCGTCGGAGCGTCTCCTCGGAGACCGGCTGGCCGGAACCGGCCCGCCAGGTCTCGGGCGCCGCCGTCGTCGTCGTCATGCTCTCTCCCCGTTTCGCAGAACCACGGACTGCCGTGGACCCGGACGAGCATCCCCGCCGGGCGACCCCAGCCTTGCGGCGTCGTGCGCCGCGAGCCGGGACGTCCGACCTAGCCCGCCCCGGGACCGGTCACCCGGCCGAGAACCATCCAACCCCATCGGGTCCGGGGGTGCATGCGCCCGCGCGCCGGACGCGCCCCGGTGGCGGTGACCTGCGGCTCCGCCGTCGCCCCAGGTCCGCCGGGTACCGTGCTGCGGTGCCCCCCACCCCGACCGCCGAGCCGCGCGTGTCGCTGTGGCGCGTCGCGCGCACGCCGCGCATGATCGCGCTCCTCGTCGTCCTGCTCGCCGCCGCCGCCGTGTGCGGGCGGCTGGGCGCGTGGCAGCTCGAGCGCGCGGAGGTCCGCGGCGCGGCGGCGCAGGCCCAGCGGCTCGCCGAGGTCGAGGCGCAGGAGCCCGTGCCCCTGGAGGACGTGCTGGCCCCGCAGTCGGCGTTCGACGGGGCCCTGGTCGGGCGGCGGGTCGAGGCGACGGGGCGGTACGAGGCGGACGGCCAGCTGCTCGTGACGGGCCGGGCCCTCGACGGGCGGACCGGCTCCCTCGTGCTCACGCCGCTGCGGGTGGCGTCCGCCGACCCCGGCGCCGACGGCGCGGTGCTGCCCGTCGTGCGCGGCTGGGTGGCCGGGGACGACCCGGGCGACCCGCTGCTGGACGTCCCGGAGGGGCAGGTCACCGTCACCGGCTATTTGCAGGCGTCCGAGGACTCGGGGGAGCCGCACGGCGACCAGGCCCCGGGGACCACCGACAGCATCTCCTCGGCCGAGCTGGTCGCCGTCTGGGGCGGCCCGATCTGGACCGGGTACGCGGTGCTCACCTCGTCCGAGCCCGCGCAGCCGTCCGGGATCGCGCTGCTGCCGCCGCCCACGCGGTCCGGGACCGGGCTGAACATCCAGAACCTCGGGTACGCGGCGCAGTGGTTCGTGTTCGGCGGCTTCGCGGTGTTCCTGTGGGTGCGGCTGCTCAAGGACGAGGTGCTGCGCGAGTCGGGGGCGTTCGAGCCCGTGGCGGCGGGCGGCCCGGACGCACCTGGCGCCGCGGACGCCGCGGACGAGCCCGCGGCGGCGGACGCCGCGGACCTGCCGGCCGCGGACGGCGCGGACGAGCCCGCACCGCCCGCGACCTGACGCGGACCGCCCCCGCTACTCCTGCTGCCAGGAGCGCCACAGCGAGGCGTAGTCCCCGCCCGCGGCGACCAGCTCGTCGTGCGGCCCGATCTCGCTGATCCGCCCGGCGTCCACCACGGCGACGCGGTCGGCGTCGTGCGCCGTGTGCAGCCGGTGCGCGATCGCGACGACCGTCCGGCCCTCGAGCACCGCCGACAGCGACCGCTCCAGGTGCCGCGCGGCGCGCGGGTCCAGCAGCGAGGTCGCCTCGTCCAGCACCAGGGTGTGCGGGTCCAGCAGCACCAGGCGGGCCAGCGCCACCTGCTGGGCCTGCGCCGGGGTCAGCGGCACGCCGCCCGAGCCCACCTCGGTCGCCAGGCCGGCGGGCATAGACTCGACCCACTCCCAGGCGTCGACCGCCCGCAGCGCGCGCTCGAGGGACGCGTCGTCCGCGTCCGGGTCGGCGAGCCGCAGGTTGTCGGCGAGCGGGCCGACGAACACGTGGTGCTCCTGCGTGACCAGGGCGACGTGCCCGCGCAGGTCGTCCAGCGGCAGGTCCACCAGCGGCACGTCGCCGACGGTGACCGCGCCGTCCGTGGGCGGGTGGATGCCCGCGAGCATCCGGCCCAGGGTCGACTTGCCCGCGCCGGACGGCCCCACCACGGCGAGCCGCTCGCCGGTGCGCAGGGTCAGGTCGACGCCGTGCAGCACGTCGTGGCCCGGGCGGTAGGCGTACCGCACGCCGCGGGCGACGACCGACTCGTCGGCGGGCCGCGCGTCCCGGGCCGTGCGGTCGGGGGCCACGTCGGCGACGCCGAGGATGCGGGCGAGCGACGTCGCGCCCACCTGGATCTCGTCCAGCCAGAAGATCAGCTCGCCGATGGGGTGGATGATCTGCATCGCGTACAGGGCGATCGTCGTCACCGCGCCGACCGTGGCGTCCCCGGTCGAGATCAGGTACGCGCCCCAGGCCAGCACCGCGACCACGGGCAGGATGAACGCGGTGTCCACGCCGGGGAACAGCACGGAGCGCAGGTCCAGCGTCCGGCTCTCCGCGGCGAACGCCTCCCGCAGGTCGGCGTCGAGCCGGGCCCGCCGCCGCGCCCCGAGGCCGAGCGCGTCCACGGTCCGGGCGCCCTCCACCGACTCGGTGATCGTGCCGTTGATCGTGGCGTAGGCGGCGGACTCCCGCAGGTACGCGGGGGCCGCGCGGCGCAGGTACCACCGGGTGACGCCGAGCAGCAGCGGCAGCCCGGCCAGCAGGCCGAGCGCGACCAGCGCGTTGGTCGCCACCGCCGCGACCGCCGTCAGCGCGATGGTCGCCGCGGTCACGAGGATCCGCGGCACGCCGAACCGGACCGTGTACTGCACGCGGTCGATGTCGGTCGTCGTGCGGGCGACCAGGTCGCCGGTCCCCGCGCGCTCCACGGTCGACAGCGGCAGCCGGGTCACGGTCGCGACGAACTCCTCGCGCAGGTCCGCGAACACCGTCTCGCCGAGCACCATCGCGGTGCGCTGGGCGTACCGGATGAGCACGGTCTGCGCGAGGACGGCGACGACCAGCACGAGGATCGTGCGGTCGACGGCGGACGTGGTGGTGCCGTCCGCGACGGCGTCCACCAGGCGGCCCAGCAACCAGGGGCCGGCCAGGCCGGCGGTGGCGGCGAGGACGTGCAGAACCACGACCAGCGCCAGGCCGCGGCGGTGGCGGCGCAGCAGCGCGGCCGTGTGCCGGCGCAGCGCGCCCGGGTCAGCGACGGGCAGCTTCACGGCTCACCTCCGGTCGGTCGGTGGGGTCGGCGGGGTCGACGGGGTCGACGGGGTCGGCGGGGTGGGTCTCGCCGGCCGGGCCGGTGACCTCGTGCGGGCCGGGCCCGGCGTGCGGTTCGGGCACCTCGTGCGGGGGTGCCTCGGGGTCGTCCGCCCGCGAGACCACCGCGCGGTACGCCGCGCCCACCGCGTCCCGGGCGGACACGAGGTCGCGGTGCCGGCCCGTCGCGACGACGCGGCCGCCGGCCACCAGCGCGACCTCGTCCACCACGTCGAGCACCAGCGGGCTGGCGGTGACCACGACCGTCGTCGCGCCGCGGCGGGCGTCGGCCAGCCGCCGGGCGATCCGCGCCTCGGTGTGCGCGTCCACCGCGCTCGTCGGCTCGACGAGCACGAGCACCTCGGCGCCGGTGAGCAGGGCACGCGCCAGCGCCACGCGCTGCCGCTGCCCGCCGGACAGCGAGCGGCCCTTCTCCTCGACCTCGCCGTCCAGCCCGCCGGGCACGGAGTCCAGCACGTCGGCGGCGTCGGCGACCGTCATGGCGGCGAGCAGCGCGTCGCGGTCCGCGCCGCCGCGCACGTCGAGCTCGTCCGCCAGGCGCCCGGTGAACAGGTGCGGCGTCGACTCGGCCACGACGACCCGCCCGCGGACGTCACGGAGCGCCAGCTCGTGCAGCAGGGTGCGGCCCCAGCGGACGCCGGACAGCGGCGCGTCGGCCGCGCCGGACCCGTCCGTCCCGTCCCCCGCAGCGTCGTCGTCCGCGGCGCGGCGGGACGGCCCGAGCCGCCCGAGCCGCAGCGCGATGCGCGCGGTCTCGTCCGGGTCGGCGCTGACCAGGGCCGTGATCCGGCCGGGCCGGACCACGACGCCGCTGGCCTCGTCCACCAGCTCCTCGCCCGGACCGGGCGCGGGCGCCGGGTCCGCCGGGTCGTCCGCGCCGGCGACCGGCACCGACAGCACCCGGATGATCTTGCGCGCGCCGACGACCGCGCGAGTCACGACCCGGATCGCCTCGCTGGCCGTCCACAGCGGCTGGGTGAGGAAGGCCGCGAACCCGTAGAACGACACGAGCTGGCCGGGGGAGATGTCGCCCGCCAGCGCCAGCCGGGCGCCGGCCCAGACCACGACCGCGAGGAACAGCCCGGGCAGCAGCGTCTGCAGGGCGTCCAGCAGCGACTGCGTCTGCGACACGCGCACGCCCGCCGCCCGCACCCGCTGCGACTGCGCGCGGTACCGGCCGGCGAACACGTCCTCGCCGCCGATGCCGCGCAGGATCCGCAGGCCCGAGACCGTGTCGGCGCCCAGCGTCGTCAGCCGGCCGGTGGCCTCGCGCTGCTCCGCCTGGCGCCGCTGCAGCGGACGGACCAGCAGCGACAGCACGCCGACGACGACCGGGAGGCCGAGCAGGACGAGCAGCCCGAGCGGCACCGAGGTCCGCAGCAGCAGGGCGCCCAGCGTCAGGTACGCCGCCACCCCGCCGACCAGGCGCGGCAGGATCGCGAACACCTCGCCCATCCGCAGGGCGTCGGAGGCGACGGTGGCGACGACCTCGCCCGTGGGCAGCACGTCGGTGACGGCGTCGCCCGTGCGGGTCACGTGGTGCCCGACCTGCTGGGAGGACGCGAACGCGGCGCGCAGCCAGTTCTCGACCTCGAGCCGGTGGCCCCAGACGTTCGCGCCGACCTGCACCAGGCCCAGCGCGGCGAGCGCGAGGCAGCCGAGCCACAGCTGCCGGCCCAGGCCGTGCTCGAGCCCGCCGTCGACGATCCGCCCGAGCTGCCAGGGCAGCAGCGCGGCCGCGACGTTCCCCACGACGGCGACCGCCGTGGCGCCCGCGAGCACGCCGGCCTGCCGGCGCCCCTGCCACAGCAGCAGGCGGGCCGGTCCGGTCAGCGGGGGGCGGCCGGGATCCGGCAGCGGGAGAGGGCGCACGAGCGTCAACGCTACGGGTGACCCCCGACACAGCGGCAAGCGTTTTGCCGCCGCCCGCTCCGCCCTGGGCGAGAATCGTCGGGACCGCGCCCGCGCGGTGCACCGCCAGCCGAGAGGACCCCCGATGACCGAGCACGCCACCGCCGGCCAGCAGCCCGCGCCCGCGGACCGTCCCGCCCCCGTCCTGGAGGGCGCCCGGGGCCGGCTCACCCGGTACCGCGCGATGGCCTGGGTCACCGGCACGATGCTGCTGGTGCTGTGCCTGGAGATGGTGCTCAAGTACGTGTTCCACCTCAACGGCCGCGACCCCGCGACCGGCGACCTCAACCCCGTGATCGGCAGCTGGGTCGCGATCGTGCACGGCTGGATCTACGTCGTGTACCTCGTCACGGTCGTGCAGCTGTGGTCGGCGATGCGGTGGTCGCTGGGCCGGCTGGTGACGATGGCGCTCGCGGGCGTCGTCCCCGTCATGTCGTTCGTGCTGGAGCGCCGGGTGCACGCCGACGCGCTGGCCCGGATCGAGCCCCGGCCCGCCCGCTGAGCGACGCGGGGCGGGGGAACCCGCCCGTCCGCCGCGGCTACCCTGGTGCGGTGACCGACGCCTCCCCGCAGCCCGCGCCGACTCCGTCCGACCAGCCCCGCCCCGTGCTCGTCGTCGACTTCGGCGCCCAGTACGCCCAGCTCATCGCCCGCCGGGTGCGGGAGGCGAGCGTCTACTCCGAGATCGTCCCGCACACCGCCTCGGTGCAGGACCTGCTCGCGAAGGACCCGGCGGCCATCATCCTGTCCGGCGGGCCGTCCTCGGTGTACGCCGAGGGCGCCCCGTTCGTGGACCCCGCCCTGTTCGACGCCGGCGTGCCCGTGCTGGGCATCTGCTACGGCTTCCAGGCGATGGCGAAGGCGCTGGGCGGCACGGTCGCGCAGACGGGCAACCGCGAGTACGGCGGGACGCCGGTCGAGGTCGTCGCGAACGGCACCGTCCTCGCGGACAGCCCCGAGCAGCAGACCGTGTGGATGAGCCACGGCGACGCGGTGCACGCCGCGCCCGAGGGCTTCGAGGTGCTCGCCACGTCCGCCGGCTCGCCGGTCGCGGCGTTCGAGGACCGCCGGCGCCGGCTGTTCGGCGTGCAGTGGCACCCGGAGGTCAAGCACTCCCCGCTGGGGCAGCGCACCCTCGAGCACTTCCTGTACGAGGGCGCCGGGCTGGCGCCCGAGTGGAACCCGGGCAACGTGATCGCCGACCAGGTCGAGCGGATCCGCGCCCAGGTGGGCGACGCCCGCGTCATCTGCGGCCTGTCGGGCGGCGTGGACTCCTCGGTCGCGGCGGCCCTCGTGCAGAAGGCGGTCGGGGATCAGCTGACCTGCGTGTTCGTGGACCACGGCCTGCTGCGGTCGGGGGAGGCCGAGCAGGTCGAGCAGGACTTCGTCGCGTCGACGGGCGTGAACCTCAAGGTCGTGGACGCGCGCGAGCGGTTCCTCACCGCGCTGGCCGGCCACACGGACCCCGAGACCAAGCGCAAGATCATCGGCCGCGAGTTCATCCGGGTGTTCGAGGACGCGGCCCGCGAGGTCGTGGCCGACGCCGGCGCGCACGGCGACGAGGTGAAGTTCCTCGTCCAGGGCACGCTGTACCCGGACGTGGTCGAGTCCGGCGGCGGCGAGGGCGCGGCCAACATCAAGAGCCACCACAACGTCGGCGGCCTGCCGGACGACCTGCAGTTCGAGCTGGTCGAGCCGCTGCGCGCGCTGTTCAAGGACGAGGTGCGGGCCGTCGGCCTGGAGCTCGGCGTGCCCGAGTCGATCGTGTGGCGCCAGCCGTTCCCGGGCCCCGGCCTCGGCATCCGGATCATCGGCGAGGTCACCCAGGAGCGCCTCGACGTGCTGCGCGCCGCCGACCTCATCGCCCGCGAGGAGCTGACCCGCGCCGGCCTGGACCGCGAGATCTGGCAGTGCCCGGTCGTGCTGCTCGCCGACGTGCGCTCCGTGGGCGTGCAGGGCGACGGGCGGACGTACGGCCACCCCGTCGTCCTGCGCCCGGTGTCCTCCGAGGACGCGATGACGGCCGACTGGACGCGCCTGCCGTACGACGTGCTGGCGACCATCTCGACCCGGATCACCAACGAGGTGCCCGAGGTGAACCGCGTGGTGCTCGACGTGACGAGCAAGCCCCCGGGCACCATCGAGTGGGAGTGA